>JBCDJH010000083.1:0-7744 GCA_038747965.1 Pseudomonadota bacterium | reverse complement strand
CCCAAGCGGCGAAGCGGTGACGACAATCTGGTCGCCAATATCGCCCGGCTCCTGGTCCACCGTTTGCGCATGCGCGGCTTGCGCGCAGGCGATCGCCGCGGCGGATGCGCCGAGAAGTCTGTGGGTTTTGAAGGTCATGTGGCTGTTCCAATAACTAAAAGCGGTGTGCGCTGCCGAAGGTCGCAGCAGGCGCTGCCAAGGCGTTCAATTGTCGATCGGCTATTGGAGGGGCGGCGCCCGGGCGTCCTGCAAACCGAGGGTGGCCTGCTCCAGCGCGAGGTCGAGAAGGGCCGCCGTAAGGGCGTCGCGATAACTTAGCCCCCGCGGCGCTGCGCCGGGGCCGGCAGACAAAAAGCCGTCAAGCGCGGCCGCAAGGCACGTCGCACAATCCTTAGCAGCGTCGTGTGGCTTATCTTCATGATCACGGCTGTCGCCGTAGTCATAAAGACTGATGCGGTGAGCATGATGGTCATGATCGCAGTCATGCTTAAGGGCATGATCATGATCGTTTTCATGCTCATGATCATGCGAAACGGCATGGAACGACTGACCCAAAAAAAGGATCAGCGCCAAAGCCACAATATGCCGCGGCCAACGACGCAACGCTAAATTCCCCGCAATATGTACCCCGAGGTCGACTAGCGGACATAAACTGCGGACGCAAGTGCTCTCGCATCAGGGCGTATAGCTGGGCGCAAACCCGGTTCGGCGAGCCTCTCAGCGCTGATCACCCGTCGAAGATCTCCCACGCTTCGATTTCGAGCGTGTAGGCGGATCCGCCGAGCTCGCTGTCATAGCGCTTGGCTCGAAGAACGCCCGTCGCCCAGATTGGACGCCATTGGTCGCCCAGCGGCAGGGCTTTCTTCGCCGTGACATAGACCATCTGGTTCGGCGGCGGCGGCGGCGTGTGAATGCACGCGCCGAAGTACGGCACCAGGAGAAACTCTTTTATCTTACCGGAGGCAGAGTACTCGAAGGGCGTAACGAAGCCTGGAACACGCACGCGGACGCCGTCCAGCTCTTCAACCACGTCATAGGTGCCGAGTTGCGGCATCACATCGAACGCAGACCCCTCCGCAATGGCGCTATATCCGCCCGCGCGCCCTGCGCTGAGCAGGCTCTGAGGGGTTTGCGAACGCAGCTTTTCCTCAACAGAGGCGAGGTAAGCGCTTTGCTGTCGCTCAAGCGCCTCATGGCCGCCGTCCGGCATCAAGTCCTTCCAATATAGCGTGAGCGGCGGCTCCGCGGCGATGGCGGACGCCGTCACCCAAACGATCAGGAAGACGAGGGATCGCATACTGGCCTCATATCTGCGCGGTCAGGCCGTCGCCAAGGGATCTTCGGTAGGCAATCCAGCCCGGCGCAACGCCGGCGAGCACGCCCATCAGCGTGACCGCCGCAACAACATAGGCGTCGTAAAGAGAGGGGCCAAGCCGGCCAAGCGGCGCTCCGATCGCCGCTTCGAGGCTAGGGCCAAATCCCGCAAAAACGAGGTTGACGGCGGCCGCCCCAAGCAGCGCGCCGAGCCCTGCGACAATCGCAGCCTCTAGCAAGAGAAGCCCGAACACGTCGCCGCGGCCAGCGCCCACGGCCCGCAGCACCGCGATCTCACGTCGTCGCTCATTCAGGGTGGATAGCAACGCGGTGAGAAGCCCGCTCAAACCGGTGGCGACCACAATAAGGGAAACGCCGCGCAACGCTTGCTCAGCAGGACCGAGAACGCGCCACAACTGCGCCAGCGCCGCGCCGGGAATAACGCCCGTCAGCGCCTCGCCATCATAGGTGTTAACGGCGCGTTGGAAACGCAACACCGACGTTTTTGATTTGAACCCCATGAGAAACGCGGTGATGGCCTGGGGATCGTGATCATGCGCTTCATGCTCATGCAACCCGTGGTCATGGGCTTCGTGATTATGGGCTTCGTGATTATGCGCTTCGTGCTCCTGTGATCCGTGGTCATCGGACTGATGGTCATGGTTCTCATGGTCATGGGCGTCATGGTCATGGGCTTCAGCGTCGTGGGCTTCAGCGTCGTGGGCTTTATGACCATGCGCCTCATCCTGGTCATGGTCGCCATGCTCTCGGGACGCGTCATCGGGCTTGTTGATCGATCGTCCACCTCCCGTTGGCGGCGCTTCGGCGACGACGTCGTCATGCACCGCGTCCATGCCTTCCAAGCTGATATGAATGGTGCGATCGACGGGCGTTCCGGTTCGATCAAGCACCCCGACGACCGTAAACGGATGATCGGCGTGTTCGGCGAACGTCGCGCTTCTGACGCCGTGGCTGATGGCGAAGTCGTCTCCGATCGCATAGCCGAGTTCCCGGGCGGCCTCAGCCCCCAAAACCGCGTCGTACACGCCATCGAAGGCGCCGCCCCGGGCAAACGCCAGCGGACGTTTATCGCCATACCGGTATTGCTCGAAATAGGTTGTGGTGGTCCCAAGGACCCGAAAGCCGCCATGGGAGTCGCCGAGAGCCAAGGGAATGCTCCAGTCGACTTCCGGTTGGCTCGAAAAAGCCTCATAGGTCGCCCACGAGACGTTTGTTGTAGGATCGCCCAACCGGAAGACCGAGTAAAGTAGGAGGTTGATCGGCCCAGAGCGGGCGCCCACCAGCAGATCGGCGCCGGAGACCGTCTGCTCGAAGCCCGTGCGCGCGCCGGCGCGCACCTTCTCAACCGCCAGGACCAGCGACGTCGAGAGCGCAATGGCGCACAGGGTGAGCGCTGTCGCGGCGGACCGGGCGCGGGCGCTTTTCCAGGCGAGCGCGACGAGCGACATTCATCCGTCTCCTTCTAAACGGGCGCTGGCTTCGTTGAGGTCGGCCATGGCTTCCACGCGATCGAACCTCTCGGCGAGCGCCGCATCGTGACTGACGAAGAGCATGCTGGCCTCCCTCGCCTCCTCCAACAGAGTCTCGATGAAAGCGTCCCGCGCTTCGGCGTCGAGGGCCGAGGTGGGCTCGTCCGCAATGATGAGCGACGGCCGCCCTATCACAGCGCGGGCCGCAGCCACGCGCTGTTGTTGTCCCACCGACAGCGCCGAGACCGAGCGCCCGTCCCTCGCCTCCGCGCCGAGGCCAAGCCGCTCCAGAAGGCGGAGCGCGGCGTCTCGCCGGGACGTTTCCGTCGCCCCCGAGCGCGCTCGCCGGCTCGCTGAGAACCGACACGGAAGAAGCACGTTTTCGATCAAAGTCAGATAAGGCACGAGGTTGAAGAGCTGAAAAACAACGCCCATGGCGTCCGCTCGCACCGCGTCTCGTTCGGCCGGTCTCGCTTCGTGAAACGCAGTGCCAACGACGTTCAGGGCGCCCGAGTCTGCGGCGAAAACGCCTGCGATAAGACCCAACAGGGTGGACTTCCCTGATCCGCTGGCCCCGTGCAAAAAAACCTTCTCGCCCGTCGCAAGATCGAACTTCCGTATCGAGAGAACCAGACCGCTCCCGCCCCAGGAAAACTCCAGATCCCTCATGGAAACGCAGGTTAGGTTTGGCACGGGACGCGAGGCTCTGCTTCAGCTTGATGAAAAGGTGGGGCAGGTTGTCACGCTGCGCCCATCGAAGAGATAAAAATGTATCACACTCATAAGCGACACTCAGTGGATTGATTTGCGACCCAACAGGAGCCAAGTTTGATGGACGCAGGCGAAAACCAAACGTCAAATCCTTGTGTGGCCAAAGGGGCGGTCACGATCAACGCTTTGATCGACGCCCGCTTGACGCGCCGCGCGTTCATGACGGGGGCCGCCGCGTCGGCTGTCGCCGCCACAACGGGGTGTTCAGAGGCGCCTTCAGACGGCGCCCAACCGATCGGCGGCGCGCCCTCTGAGTCGCGCTTCGTTTTTGACGAGATCGCCCGGGGGATCGACGGCGAACATCACGCGCCTCCTGGCTACAGCGCCGATGTCCTCATTCGGTGGGGCGATCCTGTCTTCGAGGACGCGCCGTCGTTCAATCCAAGGTCCCAAAGCGCGGCCGCGCAATTGCGTCAGTTCGGCTACAACAACGACTTTATCGGCTTCCACCCGCTGCAAGCGGACGGTCGTCGCGGCCTTCTGTGCGTCAATCATGAGTACACATCAACGCGGTTGATGTTTCCTGGCCTTGAGGGGCGCAAACTCACCAAAGCGGAGTGCGAGGTGGAGCTCGCCGCCCATGGCGGGACGGTTCTTGAGATCAGCCAAGGGTCCGATGGCGCATGGGCGCCGGTGGTCCCCTCGCCTTACAATCGCCGCATCACCGCCGGGTCGACGCCCATGGAGCTTACGGGACCTGCAGCGGGCTCAGATCGTCTGAAGACCACTGACGACGCCACCGGACGAAAAGTTCTTGGCACCATGAACAATTGCGCTGGCGGGATCACCCCTTGGGGCACGTTCTTGATGGCCGAGGAGAACTTCAACGGCAACTTCCTGGGCGAGTTGGCGGAGGAGCACACGGAAGCTGAAAACCACAAGCGGTACGGCGTTCCAGGCGGCTGGTACCAATGGGGCCGCCACTTCGACAGGTTCGACGTCGCCAAGGAGCCGAACGAGCCGAACCGCTTCGGCTGGGTTGTGGAAGTCAATATCGCGGAGCCGAACTCGACCCCAAAGAAAAGGACGGCGCTGGGCCGCTTTAAGCATGAAGGCGCGGAAAGCGTCGTCGCCCCGGACGGACGGGTTGTGCTCTATATGGGCGACGATCAAAGGTTTGACTACGTCTATAAGTTTGTAACCGCGAACGCTTTCACGCCAGGCGCCCCGGACGCGAACCGCGACTTGCTCGATGAGGGCGCGCTTTACGTTGCGCGCTTTGACGCGGACGGGACGGTGGACTGGATGCCGCTCCAGTTTGGCGAAGGGCCGCTCACCCCCGAAAACGGTTTCGGATCCCAGGCGGACGTTCTTATCGAAACGCGGCGGGCGGCGGACCTTTTGGGGGCGACGCCCATGGATCGGCCGGAAGATGTGGAGCCAGACCCACGGACAGGCCGCGTCTTCGTTATGCTGACTAACAATACACAGCGCGAGGCGGAGCAAGTCGACGCGGCGAACCCGCGGCCCAACAACGCCTTCGGGCATATCATTGAGATCAAAGAACCCGGCGGAGACTTCACGTCGACGCGTTCAACCTGGGACATACTGGTGCGCTGCGGCGACCCCAGCGATCAGGCCGTCGGAGCGGCTTGGCATTCGACGACGAGCGAGAATGGCTGGTTCGGCTCGCCGGACAACTGCGCGCTCGACCCCTACGGCAGGCTCTGGGTCGCGACCGACGGCAACGAAAAAACCGGGGCCAATGACGGCCTATGGGCGCTTGAGACAGACGGCGCCAACCGGGGCGCGAGCAAAGCGTTCTTTCGGGCGCCGGTCGGGGCGGAACTCTGCGGCCCGCGCTTCAGCGAGGATGGTGAAACACTGTTCCTAGCGGTTCAGCACCCAGGAGATGGGGACGGGGCGACTTTCGAGAACCCCACGACGCGCTGGCCTGACTTTTCGGATGACGGACCGCCGCGGCCGAGCGTCGTCACTGTACGGAAGACCGGAGGCGGCCCTATCGGCGCCTAGAGCGAACCCGAGGACAAGCGGCTCACCAGTTTCGCGTCCGCAATTCGCGCAAACAAAGACGTAGATCGGTTGCGGCCGCTAAACCGGCTCACGTCAGACGCAACCGGCTCTACTCAGCTACGCCAACGGCCGGATCCGTCCGACCGTTGGCGACACGCCGTCTTCTAGCGAATATAGAACGCCGTAATCGTTGCTTTATCGATCGTATTGGCGCCGAGCATGAAGCCGACAAGCGCGTTGCTCGGCGTCTCCGGCAGGTCAAGCGTCTCTACGGCTAGGGCGTGCACGGTGAAAACATAGCGGTGCATTTCGCCGGGAGGGGGGCAAGCGCCGCCAAAACCGGGCGCGCCATAGTCGTTCAGGATCTCCAAGGCGCCGTCTGGCATCTTGTCGGTTCCGCTTGCTCCCGCATCGAGAGACGTGACGTTCGCGGGGATGTTCACGACATTCCAGTGCCACCAACCGGACCCCGTGGGCGCATCCGGATCAAAAGAGGTAATCGCGAAGCTCTTCGTTCCAGCCGGCGCGCCTGACCAGGAAAGCTGCGGGGACGCGTCTCCCCCATCGCAACCGAAGCCCTGATATACGAGGTCTTCAGAGAGTTTCTCGCCCTCGGCGATCGACGCGCTCGACAGACGAAACTCCTCCGCCATCGCCGGCGTCGCCGCCAACGCAATGGCCAACACCCCAAGTCCTTTGATGAACCGCATAATGATTACCCTCCATTCATCCGTACACCGCAACGGCGTTCTTTGTTCTTCGTAGGGTGACGCTAACCCGCTCGCGAGAGCGCCGGCGCGCCGCCTCAACGCGACACGCCCCTCATATCTACTGAACAATCCAAAGCGCCGCCACCTGGAAAACGTCTGATGCGAGAGCTTGGCGACCCCGGCAGGACTCGAACCTGCAACCGTCGGATTAGAAGTCCGGTGCTCTATCCAGTTGAGCTACGGGGCCGGTTGGTCCGGCGACGATGTTGAGCGCTCCCGGTTGGAAATCGCCCTTCTAAGCGGGTTGACCGCCAGTGCGACCGCTGCGGCTGCGCCCGACGCCGTCAGTGGGTCCAAGGGCGGCGACGCTGGAACGCGAAGTTCTCTGCGTAAGCCTTCGGCACGGGTTTGGAGGTCGGCGGCTCGATCACTTCATGGGCGATGCCGTGCGCGGAGGCGTAAGCGATCGCTTCGTCCTTTGTGTCGAAACTGAGCTTCACTTGGCCGCTTACCATGTCGGTCGCGCTCGTCCACCCCATGAGCGGATCGATTTTCCGGGCTGCGGTCTGGGCGAACTCCAAAACCCAGCGCCGGGTTGCGCCCTTGCCGGACTGCATCGCCGATTTTGGCGGCTGATAGATGCGAGCGAGCATGGCGTCAGTCTCCTGTCCGGCGCGGCCGCCCAGAGACGCCCGCGAAACTAATGGTCGGGGCGGCAAGATTCGAACTTGCGACCCTCTGCTCCCAAAGCAGATGCGCTACCAGGCTGCGCTACGCCCCGACATCCGGGCCCCGATGTACTGGAACCCAGTGAACGTTTTGATATTGCCTTCCGCGCGCGCTGCAAAGGCCTATTGCGGCGCCGAGGAAGGCGCGTCCGCCGAAACCGGCGCGCCGAAGGCCTCATGGAGAAGCCGGTCCCCCACTTTCGCCCCCAGCGCCTTAAGCCGGCCGGCGTTGACTTCGAGGACGGCGCGGGCGGGAACGCCCGAGCTGATATGGTCGAGCGAATGGGGCGTCCGGTCGGCGGCGATCGCAACAATTCGCCCTTCCCGATCAAGGAAGGCCATATCGAGCGGCAGGTAGGTGTTCTTCATCCACATCCCGAGAACGCGGTCGCTCTCATGGACGAACAGCATCCCCGCGTCTTCAGCCAGCGACCGCCGGAACATGAGGCCGCGGCGCTGCTCCTCAGGCGTGCGCGCCACCTCCACCACGAAATCGAAGGCCCCTTGGTCTGTCACGAGTCGCGCGTCGCTGACTTCGAGGACGGCGTCCGAAGCGCTGGACGGCGCAGATGAGGTGGCGTCCGGAGAGCAACCGCTAAGGCCAAGCCATACGGCCGCCACGCAGCAGAGGATCGGCGTCCCCCACCGCTTCAGCGCCGCCGAAGCGTACCCAATCGCCCTGATCATCGGGGGCCTCCAAGAGACGTTGCATCACTCGCGGAACGGTACCGGGCGGAGGGGAATCGGAAAAGCGGCT
>JBCDJH010000082.1:0-7760 GCA_038747965.1 Pseudomonadota bacterium | reverse complement strand
TAATGTCGAACGCCAAGTAGATCCCAGCTTCGCGTTCTGAGAGGACGCGGCCGGCCGAAAACTGCAACGCTGAGAAGATGTTAAGCCAAGCGCTAATCAAAATGGCGGCGAGGCAGAGACCGAAAGGTAGCGCGAAACCGAGCCCGAAATGCACAAAGAGTATGGCCGCGGTCTGCCCGACGATCGCCAGCCACCGAAGCACTACAAGGGTGCGAAGGCGCACCGAGCCGCGCGGCCTCTGCCGCAGGCGAGAGATGCTGGGAGCCGGTCCAGAGGATTTCGGCGGGGGCCGGGCGTCCTGCCCGTCCGATGGGGTCATGCTGCGCTTCTTGACCGGATTCGCTGAGCGCCCCTTTATGGCGCGGATCCCATTGATATATCTCAGGTCACCTGGAAACCTATTCAGCGGCTTCGCGCCGCGCCATTTGGAACGAGCAGCATGGGAACGCTTCGGTTGGTTTTGTGGGTCGCCGCCGGACTTGCATTGATTGGCTTGGCGACAGCGAACTTCATGCTGGGGCCGAATGTCGACGAGCGCTCCACCACGCTGGAGGCCGAGAACGAGCCAGGTGGGCCGTTCTCGCTCACCGACCACACGGGACGCGCCGTCACCCATGAGAGCTTTGCGGGCAAACACCTCCTGGTTTACTTCGGCTTTTCAACATGCCCGGACGTTTGCCCCACCACACTGCACGTGATCTCGTCAGCGCTTGATGAGTTGGGGGCGAAGGCTGAGCGACTCCAGCCTCTTTTCATTACGATCGATCCGGAGCGAGACACCCCCGCCGTACTGAGCGATTACCTCGATTTCGACCGGCGCATTTTGGGGCTCACGGGCGCCGCCGCGCAGATCGAGGAGGCGGCCGTCGGCTACAAGGTCTTCTATCGCCGAGTGGAGGATGAAGGGTCCGCCATGGGATACACCATGGATCACACCGACATCGTTTTCTTGATGGAGCCCGATGGCGGCTTCGCGACGTTCTTTACGTCTGAGACCAGCCCTCAAGAGATGGCGAAGGCCTTACGCAAGGCTTTGTGAGCGTTTGGGGCTGAAGACGCCCCGTTAACCAGCCTCTTGTAGTCTTATACAAAAGCCGCAGGCGATTTTCATTGCGTCTGCGAAGGAGCTGTGCCTGGATTGGGCGGCGTGGCGAAGAGGTTCGCCGAATGCGGGAACGGACGCGCCGAGCTTCGTGGTTTGCGGCCGGCTTGTTCGTCCTCCGGCGCCGCGCAGAGAATGGGATCTGACAATGCTGTACTCTCTGTATGAGGTAGGGCACGCCATGATGACGCCGCTTCGGGCCGCCATCGGCTTCGGCGCGCGCGTCTCCAAATCCGCTATGAACCCCTGGGCTCAGACGCTGGTCGGCCGGCAAGCATCGGCCGCGCTCGACGTGTTTGAGGCGACGACCCGGCGCTATGGCAAGCCCGAGTGGGGAACCATGACCACGAAGGTGAACGGGCAGGATGTCGCGGTGCGCCCCACCCCCGTCCTCGAACGCCCCTTCGGCACGCTTTTGCGCTTTGAGCGCTATCCGGAGGACATGGCGGCCGCCCGCGGAGACGCCAATTGGGCGGACCCGCGCGTGCTTATCGTCGCGCCCATGTCCGGCCACTACGCGACGCTGCTGCGCGGCACCGTGGAAGCGATGCTGCCGGAACATGACGTCTACATCACGGATTGGACCGACGCGCGGATGGTGTCCATCAGCGACGGCCGGTTCGATCTCAACGATTTCATCGACTATCTGATCGAGTTCTTCGACGAGATGGGACCGAAAGCCCATGGCGTCGCTGTTTGCCAGCCGGGCCCCGGGCTCCTCTCCGCCATCGCTGTGATGTCGGAGGACGGGCACCACGCCCTGCCGTCAACCATGACTGTCATGGGGAGCCCGATTGACGCCCGCTGTTCGCCGACGGTCGCCAACCAACTCGCCATGGAGCGGTCCACGGATTGGTTCGAAGGCAACATGATCTACACGGTGCCGTGGCCTTATCCAGGCGTGCTGCGCCGGGTCTATCCGGGCTTCGTGCAGCTCTACAGCTTCATGTCGATGAATTCAGACCGTCATCTGAACGCCCATTACGACTTCTTCACGCATCTGGTGGAAGGGGACGGCGACAGCGTTCAGAAGCACCGTAAGTTCTATGACGAGTATCTTTCCGTGATGGACATTACGGAAGAATTCTACATGCAGACGATTATTGACGTCTTCCAGGAGTTCAAGTTGGCCAAAGGCCTTCTGGAGCATCGTGGGCGGCGGGTCGATTTGCGCGCGATCGATAATGTCAGCTTGCTGACTGTGGAAGGCGAGAACGACGACATCTCCGGCATTGGCCAAACCCAAGCCGCCCATGATCTGTGCGTGAATATTCCAAAGGATCGCAAGTTCGACTATGTGCAGGCGGGCGTCGGCCATTACGGCGTCTTCAATGGCTCGCGTTGGCGTACGGAGATCCAGCCGCGGGTGCGCGATCTTATCCGCTCCAACTTCAATATGGAGGAAGAGCGGGACATTCGCCGCAGCGCCGATATCCGTCGCCGGAAAGACGCGCTCTCGTTAAGAGTGGCGGCCGAGTAGCCTCTCCGTCTGACGCCCTTCGTCTTCTTCGCGCCGCCCCTGCTCCCCTTGGCGCGGCGACCGACTTCCCATTAGTGTGCGCGCCAATCAGCGGCCCAAAAAGCCGCGCGTGACGCGGCGCCGCCTCGGCGCCTCCGATGAGGAAGGAGCGCCCCATGGCGAAGCGAACAAAAGGCGGGGAGACGCCGCTCAAAGCCGGCGATCATCTCTATCTCATCGACGGCTCGGCCTACATTTTTCGCGCCTATCACGCTTTGCCGCCCCTCACGCGCAAGTCTGACGGATTGCCGGTGGGCGCCGTCTCTGGGTTTTGCAACATGCTGTTCAAGCTGTTGGTCGACGCGCGCGGGGACGGGGCGGCAAAGGACGGGGGCGGCGCGGGCGAGGCGTGGGGCGCGCCCACCCATCTCGCCGTCATCTTCGATCATTCCTCCGTCACCTTCCGAAATGAGATCTACCCAGACTACAAAGCCAACCGGGCCGCGCCGCCGGAAGATTTGGTTCCGCAATTTCCCCTCATTCGCGACGCTGTACGGGCGTTCAGCGCTCCGTGCATCGAATTAGAAGGCTTTGAAGCGGACGACATCATCGCAACCTACGCGCGTCAGGCGGAAGCGTTGAAGGCGAACGTCACCATCGTCTCCTCTGACAAGGACCTCATGCAGCTCGTCTCCGGCAATGTGGAGATGCTGGATACGATGAAAGGCAAGCGCATTGATCGGGACGGCGTGTTCGAAAAATTTGGCGCGTACCCGGAGAAAGTGGTTGATATTCAAGCTTTGGCCGGCGATTCGGTCGACAATATCCCGGGCGTGCCGGGCATCGGCGTGAAGACAGCCGCGCAATTGATCGATGAGTATGGCGACCTAGAGGCGCTTCTCTCCCGCGCGGAGGAGATCAAGCAAACCAAGCGGCGCGAACGCCTGATTGAGAACGCGGATCTGGCCCGCCTCTCGTTAGAACTTGTGACGCTGCGGACTGACGCTCCGGTCGAAGAGAGTTTGGACGCGTTCGCACTCAAAGAGTTGGACGCGGAGAAGCTGGTCGCGTTCTTGAAAGAGATGGAGTTCTCCACGCTGACGCGCCGTGTCGAAGCCTCGGCCGGTGCGGAAGCGGCGGCCCCTGCGCCGGCGACAGATGGGAGCGAGGGAAGCGCGATTGATCGGTCAGCGTATGAAATCGTCACGGACCTCGCCCGGCTCGATTGGTGGGTGAACGCTGCATTCGAAGCCGGCCTCGTGGCGGTCGATACCGAAACGGACTCGCTGAACGCCATGCAGGCGCGGCTTGTTGGCGTCTCGCTCGCTATCGCGCCTGGAAAGGCCTGCTACATCCCCCTTGCGCACGGGCGTCTTACGCATGGCGAGGATAGCGCCGGGTCGCTCGATCTGGGGGGCGAGGCGGACGCCGAACCCCAATTGGAGGCGGCGAAGGCTTTAGAGCGCCTCAGGCCCCTTCTCACCGCGCCCGACGTCATGAAGATCGGCCAGAACATCAAATACGACATCCTGGTGCTGAGCAAAGCCGGCGTCGAAGCGGCGCCGATCGACGACACGATGCTGATTTCCAACACGCTGGAGGCGGGGCTTCACGGCCACGGCATGGACGAACTGGCCCGGCTTCATTTGGACCATGAAACCATCGCGTTCTCCGATGTGGCGGGAAAAGGCAAAGCGAAAAAGACGTTCGACCAAATCCCCATCAGCGAAGCCGCGCCCTATGCGGCGGAAGATGCGGACGTCACCTTTCGTTTGCACGCAAAGCTCAAGCGCCGATTGGCGGGCGAGGGGCGGCTCACCGTGTATGAAACCTTGGAGCGCCCGCTCGCGCCGGTTCTCGCCTCCATGGAGCGCGAAGGCGTTAAGGTGAGTACGGACGTGCTCGGCGCCCTGTCGGCGGATTTCACGGCGCGTATGAAAGAGCATGAAGCCGCCGCCCATGACCTCGCCGGTGAAGACTTCAATCTGGGCTCCGCCAAACAGGTCTCTGAGCTTTTGTTCGGTAAGCTCGGTCTTCCGGGCGGGAAGAAAACGCCCAAAGGCGCCTGGTCGACCAAGGCCGACGTTTTGGAGTCCCTCGCGGCGGAGGGGCATGATCTCCCGAGAGAAATCTTGGCCTGGCGGGGGCTTTCAAAACTCATCAGCACATATACGGATTCGCTCCCCAAAGAGATCAACCCGAAAACGGGGCGCATCCATACATCCTACATGCAAACGGGCGCGGTGACGGGGCGGCTCTCCTCAACGGATCCCAATCTTCAAAATATTCCCATACGTACGGAAGACGGCCGAAAGATCCGCACCGCCTTTGTGCCGGAGCGCGGCAACGTCCTCGTTTCGGCCGATTACAGCCAAATTGAGTTGAGGCTGCTCGCCCATGTGGCGGATCTCCCCTCCATGAAGAAAGCGTTCGCTGACGGCGTCGACATTCACGCACTAACGGCGAGCGAAATGTTCAGCGTTCCTGTGGAGGGGATGGACGCGTCCGTGCGCCGGCAGGCGAAAGTCATCAACTTTGGCATCATCTATGGGATTTCGGCCTTCGGGCTCGCCAACAATCTTGGCATCGAGCGGGGCGAGGCGCGGGATTACATCGCCGCCTACTTTGAGAAGTTCCCCGGCATTCGCGATTACATGGACCGCATGAAGGCCTTCGCGAAGGAGCATGGGTTCGTGGAGACCGTGTTCGGGCGTCGATGCCACATCAAGGACATCAACGCGAAAATCCCCGCCATGCGCGGCTATGGGGAGCGTCAGGCGATCAACGCGCCGCTGCAGGGGGCCGCGGCCGACATTATCCGCCGGGCGATGATCCGTATGCCGGATGCGCTCGCGGAAGCGGGCCTCTCCGCTCGGATGTTGTTGCAAGTCCATGACGAGTTGGTGTTCGAATGCCCCAAAGGCGAGGCGGACGCTCTCTGCGCCCTGGTGCGCGATGTGATGCAAAGCGCGCCGGAGCCCGCGGTTTCCTTAAGCGTTCCGTTGGTGGTCGAGGCCGGCGTCGGCCAAAACTGGGACGAAGCTCACTGATAAAACGCGGCTCGAAGTCTTTGTTTGCGCGAATTGCGGACGCGAAACCGGCGATCTGCTTGTCCTGCACTTCGCCCTAAGGCTGCATGAGAGCGGGCAGATCGCCGACGGCGCCGCCGGCGTTCCGCATAAAGAACCGCCGCGCCGGGCCGATCGCGTTCACCAGGCCGAGGCCCGCCCGCCGCACGGCGCGCACGGGCGGTAGATCGTTCGAAAAAAGGCGATTGATGACGTCGGTGCCAAGGCCCATCAGGGCCGTGTCGAAGCGCCGCCAGGATTGATAGCGCTCAAGCGCGCCGGGGCCGCCGATATCCTCGCCCGCATGCAGCGTGTCGCCGATCACATGGGCGAGGGCGGCGATATCCTTGAGGCCGAGATTGAAGCCCTGGCCCGCGATCGGGTGAATGCCGTGGGCCGCGTCTCCGACAAGCGCGAGGCGCGGGGCGGTGAGGCGCGTCGTCAGGTGAAAGGCGAGCGGGTAGGTCCAACGCGGGCCGCTCGCCTCCAGATCTCCGAGATAGGGGCCGAACCGGTCCCGCAATTCGCTTTCGAAAACGGGGTCCGGCGCTTTGGCGAGCGCTTCGGCGCGCGCGTGCGGCTCCGTCCAAACGAGGGAGGAGCGCTCGCCCGTCATCGGCAGGATGGCGAACGGCCCGCCAGGCAAGAAGAACTCCTGCGCGACCCCGTCATGGGGTTGTTCGTGGGAGACGCTGGCGACCAGTCCGGATTGGGGATAGCGCCAACGAACCGTCCTCAGGCCCGCCGCGTCCCGGGTTCGTGAGCCGCGGCCGTCGGCGGCGATAAGAAGCGACGCCGTGAGGCGCGCGCCGTCCGCGAAACGAAGCGCGACATCGCCGGCCCTTGTGTCAGTTTCAGCGATCTCGGCCGGAGCATGGATCGAAAGCTCGGGCGCCTTGTCCGCCCCCTCGCAGAGGGCGGCCCGGATGTGCCGGTTCTCAATAATCCAGCCGAGCGGGCCGTCATGTGCGTCGCCGAGTTCAGCGCTGTCGAAATGGAGGAATTGGCTGGACGCGCCGCCTCGGTCGAACCTGTTTCGGGGCGCGCCGTCGGTCACCAGAATGTCTCGGATGGGCTGCGCGTGGGGCGCAAGCGTCTCCCAGACCCCCAATTTGCGGAAGATGCGAGCGGCGGCGAAGGCGATCGCAGTGACGCGCCCGTCAAAGGCGTCGTCGAGCGTCGTTTTCGGATCGACCCGGTCGATCAAACGGCATGAGAGCCCCAGTTGGGTGAGGGCGAGCCCACAGGTGAGGCCCGCCATGCCGGCGCCGACAATCGCGACATCCACTGTTTCTTCCGTCATGTCAGTCGCATAGCACCTACGGCCGCCGCCATGAAAAGCGAATGGCCGCACCTCTCGGAGCTGGCGGCGTTAAAGCCCCGAAGCGACGACGAATGGCGCCTATTTAATGGGCGTTTTTCGGTCAAACCCGATCGGAATCGGCCGCGCATCCAAAAATCGCCGCGCAGGCGCGCCCGCCCATGGAGGACTGGCCGGAGAGGCGAATAATACGCTTGTGCGGCGCCGCAATATCCGGAATGTCTGCGCCGACTTGGAGCGAGAAGAACGGCGCCCAATCAAGGGCGCGCTTAGAGGACGATCGGGATGACCACGCGAATTGGCGCCGCCCTGGCGACTGTAATCTTGTTCTTTGCGACGGCCGCCGCCGCGCAGGAGCCGCCCGCCGGCGAGGCGGCCGCGCTTTCGCCAGACGCCGTGTTTGTTTTCAACACACTTCTGTTCCTGATGGGCGGCTTTCTGGTGATGTTTATGGCCGCCGGCTTTTGCATGCTGGAGGTGGGCCTCGTCCGCTCTAAAAACGCAGCGACGATCTGCGTCAAGAACATCGCGCTCTACTCGATCGCCGGCCTCATGTACTGGCTCATCGGCTACAACCTCATGTACGGCATCACAGAAGGCGAATACATCGCGCGGCTCGCTCTCAGCGACTTCGCGTTCGCCCATCCGAGCGCTGAGGAAGAGGCCGCGGCGTCCGTCTCCAAGGGCGCCGATTGGTTCTTCCAGATGGTGTTTGTGGCGACGGCCGCATCGATCGTCTCCGGCACGCTGGCGGAGCGCATCAAGCTTTGGCCGTTTCTCATTTTCGTCGCGCTGCTGACGGGCCTGATC
>JBCDJH010000081.1:0-7811 GCA_038747965.1 Pseudomonadota bacterium | reverse complement strand
TTCGCCAATGAGGTGACGGGCTCGCCGGCGCTGACGCAAGAGTCCTACTGGCTGGCGAACGCGTTCGTCGCGGTCAAAACCGACGATGGGCGCTGGGAAGCGCGAGCCGGCGTGCGCAACATCGGCGATGAGGAGATTATCGTCCAAGGTTTCAACCTCTTAGCCTTCCCCGGGCTTGAGACCGCCTTCCTCGCGGCGCCGCGCACCTATGATTTCCGCGTAATTTTCAACTACTAGGGGGCGAAGGCTCTGGTGGCGCTCCGCGATTGACAAATCGGCGGCGCCCGGCCTCTCTGTCTCCAGCTGAAGTTGAGTACACAAGCGGATTCGGGCGCGCTGGGCGGGGGCGCCGCAATGTAGGCGCGCGTATGGGACGTCTGTTCAGAGGCAGAGCCGATCGAGACGGCGCATCAACGCGCAAGCGTTGCGCAGCGCCGCCGAAAGAAATGGTCTTCGAGGCGACGCCCAAGCGACGCGAGAGTGCGGACGATCTTCTGACAGCAGGCCTCGGTCTAGAGGGCGTTCGCCGCCCAGCGCCGCCGGAGGGGGCCGGACGGCGACAAATCGCATTCCACAAAGAGTTTCGCGAATTGCTCGACGTGACGGATGCTGGGGGCTTCGCACGTATTTACAAACCGAATGCGGACGCGCTGCGCCAGCCGGGTACGGAGCATCTGGCTTTGCTACAACTGCCCGGCCGGCGCTTCCCATTTGCAGCGCTTGCGCTCATCCCCGATACGTTCGATTGGGAGGCGCCTTGCCTTGTCGCAGCGCCCGCTTCGGGCTCGCGCGGCGCGACGGGCGCCATAGGCGATATCGGGGCCTGGGCGCTGACAGAGGGCTGCGCGCTGGTGCTGACCGACAAAAGTTGCGGCGTTGGCGCCAATCTCTTAGGCGAAGACATTTCGTTCGGCCCGGACCTTGCGCCCCAAAGCGATAGCGCGGCTCCAACCCTCTTCCGTCTGCCGCACACCAGCGCCTTGCGCAAATATCTAAAGCGGCGGCCGCATGCGGTCGCCATGAAGCACGCGCACTCTGAGGAGAATCCCGAAGCCGATTGGCCGGAGACCCTGCTTGCGGCCATTCGCTTTGGGCTTTACGCGCTGAACGCGTCCGCGGGGGGACCGCGCGGCGCGGCCGCCCTCGAGGACGTCGCCGTGATCGCTGCGGGCGTCTCCAATGGCGGCGGAACGGCGGTGCGCGCCGCCGAAGCGGATCGGGAGGGGCTGATCGACGGCGTCGTCGCCGCTGAGCCGAACGTGCGGCCGGGCGACCTTCGCGGAGCGCGCATCATGGAGGGGGATCGTCCGATTCCCAATGCCGGGCGGTCCCTGTTTAGTTGCGCGGCGGATATGAACCTTCTCGCTCCGTGCGCCGCGCTTAGTTCGGCCGCGCAGGCCGCGCCTCTGGGCGACCTCTTGGGCGTCGACGCGCCACGGCTTTCGGAATGGAGCGCCAGGCTGGCGCGCGCCGGCCTCATTGATGGCGATACGGACGACTCAAGAGCGGAGGACGCTCTGCGCCGCATGACCGCCTTGGGCTTCGGCGAGGCGACCCGCCCTTTGCTGGCCGCCATGCACGTCATGCGCATTTGGCCGGCCGTCACCGCCACTTACGCCAGCGCGTACGGCGCGTTTCCAATCGATGAGGCGCCGGCGGATATCTGGTTCGCTTTTTCAGATGGGCCAGGCGCACCGCCCCGCGCGGCGACCTCGGAGGAGGTCGGCACATTCGCGGCCCGCAGCGGCGGCATCCCCCCATCGGCGGGCCTTGAGATATTCTACGGCGACGCGCCCGCGGAGACGGCGGGAGACCCGTTCGGCGACGCGGCGTTCGCAGCAGCGCTCGTGTTCAAGTCGCTTAGCGATGGCGACAGCCGCGACGCGCGGCGGATCGCGGCCGGCCTCAACGCTTGCACAGCGGACCCAAAACGCCTCGGCGTCCCAACACTCCTCTTGCATGGCCGGAGCGACTCGCTGCTCAGCGTCAATCACACCTCTCGCGCCTACTACGCGGCGGCGGAAACCGAGCGCCGCTCGCCTACGCCGCTGCGCTATTACGAAGTGGAGCGGGGTCAGCATTTCGAAACGCTGCTGATGTTGCCAGGCTTTCCGCAAAGCTCAGCCCCGCTCACCCCGCATACGTTCGAAGCGCTTTCACTGATGCGCGCTCATATTCAAAGGGGCGAGGCTTTGCCGCCCAGTCAGGTCATACGCACGAAAGCGCCCTCAGGCGACGGAGGGATGCTGATGAGCGAAGACATGGGCGAGATCCGCGCCGCCCCGCTGGACGATGAAATCAACTTCAATGGCGGCGTTCTGAGAGTGCCGGCCTAGGCCGCGCGCAACGCATCTAGCTCATCTCATTACGGAGGATATTGAGCCAAGTTGCGGTCGTCTCCTCAAAGAACGCTTCGACCATGTCTTGCTGGTCGCGGGTTTTCAAAAGATCGCTCATGGTGAGCACGGCCCCGAAGAACCCTTTCTTTTGCAGTTTGCCCGCCGATTTTGGAGACTTCACGCCTTTGCGCTTATGGCGCGGCCATGGGTAAGTATAGAAGTAATATTCACCATAAAGACTATCTGGAATCGCCAATCCTGCGCCGATGGCGCGCGCATGTTCAAAGGGCGCGTCGTCAATTGTGGTGAGCAATCCCATGTCGAAATGATGCGGCCAAGCGCGAACGGCGGAGGGGCCTGGCTTCAGATACGCATTGGCGCGCTGAAGGCGGCCAAGCACGAACTCCGCATTGTCAAAGAGGCGCGCCATTTCGTTGAGCGCCGCGGCGCTGCTGAGGGCGTCGTAGATCTCGCCATCTTCAAATGGGCCGGCCGGCATCTGGTACGGCTGCTCAGCGTCGTATTTGGCCAGATCGAAGCCGCTGCCGCCCAGCAGCTCTCCAAGCCAGACGCGCGCTTCGCCGTCATCTCGTCCGTGCAAAGCGAACTCGTCTGTCAGTTCGTCATCGCGAAACGCCAAGAGCTTCAAGTCAGCAGGCCGCAACCCGAGGCTGAGCGTCGCCTTATCCGGCGAAGGCGCCGCAGGGGACAACCCGCCATCGCCATCACTTTCCTCTGCTTCCGCAGGGTTTGAGCCCAGCGCCGCCGCAGCGCCGGAGCGGCCGGTTATTGGCGATGGCGCAGCATCCGTTCGGAACGCCTGAAGATCCCGCCGCCAAGCGAAACTTGTATGGCTGTCGTCCTGTTGAGCCGGCGCGAACGCGCGGCCAAACCGCCCCAACCATTGCGCGGCCACATGCAGTTGCGCGCTTGGCCCCACTGCGGCGCGCGGCTTCGCGCTCCCCAACTCAATCCATCTCGCCATCGTTACCCCCAAGGTTGATTCTGAACGCCAAGACCAAAGCTCAGCTCCGGCTTAGCGACCGCCCCCCAGCCCAGTCGTCCGTCAGTCCTTCGGCAGAGGAATGAACTCGCTTTCGCCCGGCGGCAATGTGAAACGAGGCCCCGCCCAACCTTTCGCCGGCCCCTCGCTCCAGTCGCGCTTGGCCTCCTCGATGAGAGCTTCGTCGCTCGCCACCAAGTTCCACCAGATATGCCGCGGCCCATCCATGGCGGCCCCGCCGAGCAACATCAGCCTTGCATCGGCGCGCGCGCGAATGGGCGCGGCGGCGCGTTCGCCAAGCACCACGAGCCGCTGCGGCGGAACGGGCTCGCCGGCGACCGTCACATCTCCCGACACCACATAAATGGCGCGCTCCGTATACTCCGTAGGGGGCTCAAATTCCGAGCCCGCCGGCGCCTCCACATGCAGGTAAAAGATGTCAGAGAAGACAGCCACCGGAGAGGTCGCCCCATACGCCTTGCCTGCGATGAGGCGGAGCGTCGCGCCGCCCTCAGCGATCTCCGGCAGCGTTGCGCCTTTATGATGGTGAAAAGCCGGCGCGGTCTGCTCATCGCTCTTCGGCAGCGCGACCCAGGATTGGATCCCGTGCATGTGCAGCGTCCCCGCGCGCGCCTCTGGGCCCGTACGCTCAGAGTGGGTGATGCTCTGCCCGCCGTCATCCAATTCACGTCGCCCGGCCGGATCACCTGATCGAAGCCCAAACTGTCCTTGTGGGTCAGTTCGCCCTCAAACAAATAGGTGACGGTGGCGAGGCCAATATGGGGGTGCGGGCGCACATCGATCCCCTCACCCGGCGGAAACACAGCCGGCCCCATTTCATCCAGAAAGATGAAGGGCCCAACCATGCGGCGCTTGGCGTAGGGGAGAATGCGGCGCACGGAAAATCCGCCGAGGTCGCGGGCGCGCCCTTCAATAAGCATCTCAATCGCGTCGGACATGGATCGCTCCCAGATTGGCGCTGGTTAAGCTTTCTCGGCCCAGGCCGGCGCTGGCGTGGGCAGATCGGCAAACTTCGGCGCACGCTTTTCCATCTTTGCGCCGTAGCTTTCCATCACATCGCCGGGCTCAAAAATCGCCGCCTGGTAGGCGCGCATATGCTCCAGCGCCTCGCGCACAGTGTGATCGCGGGCATAGGTGATCATATGCTTGGAGCCGGTGATCGCGAGCGGCGCCTTGGCCGCGATGTGCGCCGCCATCTCCAAAGCCGCCTGGCGCGCCGCGTCTCCATCGGCGGCGATCTGATTGACATAGCCGAGCCGTTCCGCCCGCTCGGCGCTGAGGTTTGCGCCGGTGTAGGCGAGCTCCCGCGCGACAGCCTCGGGCAGGATTTTCGGCAACCGCTGCAACGTTCCAAGGTCCGCCATCATGCCTACATTGATTTCTTCAATGCGGAAAAACGCGTCCGCCGCAGCGATGCGGATGTCGCAAGCGCTGGCGAGATCGACGCCCCCACCGATACAGCCGCCCTGGATGGCCGCGATGACCGGGAAGCGTAGGCGCTCCAGCCGTTGCAGAACGTCAAGCGTTTGGCCAAGCCAATCCATCAAGCGCAGGCGCTCATGCGGCGTCGTCTGCGCAAAATCCGCCCCCTCGGTGAAGATCGACGTATCGAGCCCGGCGCAAAAGTGCGGACCTGTTGAAGAAATTACCAGTGTACGCACAGATGCGTCCGCTTCAGCCGCCGAGAGCGCAGCTGGAAATTCTCGCCAGAAGACGCGCGTCATGGCGTTGCGAATTTCGGGGCGCGAGAAAGCGAGATGCGCGACGCCCTCTTCTACGGAATAGGTGAAGGATTCAAAGTCTGGCGCTGGGCTGCTTGTCATGGCTTGATCCTTTCTTTTGCGTCAGGTCATTCGGCCGCTTGGGCTGGCGCGCTGCCGAGCCAACGGCCGAGATCGTCCAAAGCGCGCGCGGTGATCGCTCGCTTGCGCGCGCGCCCCTTTTCTTTGCCGCGCAGGCGCCGTCCGTCTGCGTCGGTTCGCGGCGTTTCAATCTCTGGAAACAGGCCGAAATTGATGTTCATCGGCTGGAAGGCGCCCTTCGCCCCGGCGCCATGGGCGAGATGCCCGCCGGTGATGTGTCGCAGAAGCGCGCCCAGCGCCGTGGTGACCGGAGGCGTCGACGGCGCGGCGAGCCCAGCATCCGCCGCCGCAAAGCGGCCCGCCAGAAGGCCGATAGCGGCGCTTTCCAAATATCCCTCAACGCCCGTGATCTGGCCAGCGAACCGCAAACGCGCTTCAGACCGAAGGCGGAGCGCTTCGTCCAGCAATTTGGGGCTGTTGAGAAACGTATTGCGGTGGATGCCGCCGAGCCGGGCGAAGCGCGCCGCCTCAAGGCCGGGTATGAGCCGGAAGACATCCGCCTGCGCCCCATATTTCAATTTCGTTTGAAAACCCACCATATTGTAGAGCGTGCCGAGGGCGTTGTCCTGGCGAAGTTGGACGACGGCGTGCGGCCGCCCGCCGGTGCGCGGGTCTGTCAGCCCCACAGGTTTCATCGGGCCGAAGCGCAGCGTATCGCGGCCCCGGGCGGCCATCACTTCAATCGGCAAACAGCCTTCGAAATAGGGGGTGTCTTTCTCCCACTCCTTAAAGTCCGCCGTTTCGCCATCGAGCAATGCGTCCAGGAAAGCGTCATACTGAGCTTCGGAGAAGGGCAGATTGATGTAGTCCGCGCCGTCGCCGCCCGGCCCCGCCTTATCGTAGCGGGATTGATACCAGGCGATATCGAAATCGATGCTGTCTTTGTACAGAATGGGCGCGATCGCGTCGAAGACGGCACGCTCCTCCCCCCCCGGGCGGGGGGCGTGGGCGACCGCCAGCGCCTCCGCGGTGAGGGGCCCGGTGGCGATCACCACATTCGTCCAATCCGCCGGGATCTCCGTCACCTCGCCGCGCTGGATCTCCACATTGGGGAGGGCGGTGAGGCGCTCCGTCACCGCGCCAGCGAAGGCGTCCCGGTCAACGGCGAGCGCGCCGCCGGCGGGAACTTGGGCGGCGTCCGCGCAGGCCATGATGAGGGAGCCGCAGCGGCGCATCTCCTCATGGAGAAGGCCGACGGCGTTGTTCTCCGCATCGTCCGAGCGGAAGGAGTTGGAGCAGACAAGCTCCGCAAGCTGGTCCGTCTGATGGGCGTCGGTGCCGCGCACGGGCCGCATTTCATGCAGCGTCACAGCCGCGCCCGCCCGCGCCGCCTGCCAGGCAGCCTCGGACCCCGCAAGGCCGCCGCCAATGATGTGAATACGCGCTCTATCCATCGCCTCAACCTAGGCCCCACGCGGCGCCCGCGCAATCGGCGGCCTAGTCCCGCCTCGCCTGCGACCGCCAAGGCGCCGCTGCGCCTATCCCATAGAGGGCGGCTTCTGTAGGGTTAGGCGATCGGGGGGCGGCAAGGGGGCGACATGGCCGAGAGCACAAGCCAAACGGCGACAGGCGCCGATGACGAAAATCTGAGCTTCATCAGCAATTTCAACGACATCTTCCTGGCCATCGGCCTTCTGATGCTCGCCGCCGGCATGACGATCGCGTGTTTTGTAGTGCTGGCGGGCTTCGGCGGCATTACGCGCCCGGCCATGATGGCGGCGTTCGCCCTTTTTACAGGATCAGCAGGTGTCTTTTGGCTCCTTGCGGAATTTTTCGCGCGAAGGAAGCGGCAAACGATTCCGGGTATCGCTATTTTTGTGGTCTTCAACGGCTTTGTAGTCGCGGGGCTTGTCGCCGCCTTCTGCTTAACCGTTTTCTCCGAACAGTTTTGGCAAACGCTCGACCTCAAGGAACTAAGCTCCGAAAGCATCACGAAAAGATACCAGGTCGTCAGTGTTTTGTTTGGGCTGAGCGGAGCTGTCGCCAGTTCAGCTTTTTATGCGCGATTTAAGTTGCCGTTCGCCTCGGCTATAGCGGCGGCGTCAATTATCGGGCTCCCCTTCATGGCCTTTACAGCCATCCCAACCCTCGACGACCCGCGCCCGCTCAACTACGAGATCACTATTGCGACCGGGGTTTTTCTGTTCATTCTCGGGATCTGGTTTGACTTGCGAGATTCCGAGCGGTCGACACGTTTTTCCGATAACGCATTCTGGATGCACTTTTTCGCCGCTCCGCTCATTCTGCAGGCGGCATTTCAGCCATTGCTCCTTTCTGGCGGAGAGTCCGGCGCATATGATTTTTCGCTGGCGTTTTCGGCCGAGCGCGCGGCGATAGTGCTCGCCAGCCTCCTAGGTTTCGCCTTCGTCTCTCTCCTCATCAATCGGCGGGCCCTGATTGTCGCCGGATTGCTTTATGCAGGCTGGGCGATTGGCGTTCTGATGAACAACGCAGGGCTTGGCGCTGGGGCGATGGCGGCGATGACGCTCGTATTGCTCGGCGGGATGGTTGTGGTGCTGGGCGCGGGCTGGCACGGCATCCGGCGCGTGCTGATTGCGCCCTTCCCAAAGACCGGTTTCGTCGCCC
>JBCDJH010000080.1:0-7817 GCA_038747965.1 Pseudomonadota bacterium | reverse complement strand
GGGCTTTCGGGAAGGGGGACGGGCGATGAGCGAGAGCGCCGCAAGTCTCCAATCGCCGCCCCCCGCCTTCGACGCCGAGGCGTTCCGCGCTGAATTTCCGATCCTGTCGCGGGAGGTGTACGGCAAGCCGCTCACCTATCTCGACAATGCGGCTTCCTCCCAGAAGCCGCGCTGCGTGATCGACGCGATGACGTATGTGATGGAAATGGAGTACGCGAACGTTCACCGCGGGCTACATTTTTTGTCCAACGCCGCCACGCAGAAATATGAGGACGCGCGCGCCAGCGTCGCCCGGTTCTTGAAGGCTGCGTCGAGCGAGGAGATCGTTTTCACCTCCGGCGGCACGGACGCCATGAACCTCGTCGCCGCTGCGTATTTGGAGCCCCGGATCGAGGCGGGGGATGAAATCATCCTGTCGGTGATGGAGCATCACTCTAATATCGTCCCCTGGCATTTCCTGCGGGAGCGCCATGGCGCCGTCTTGAAATGGGTTCCCGTCACCGAAGCGGGCGCGCTCGATATGGACGCGTATAGGGCCGCGTTTTCTCCGCGCACAAAGTTTGTGGCGATGACGCATATGTCGAATGTGCTCGGCACGGCGCTGCCTGGCGGCGAGATTGTCGAGATCGCCCACGCCCACGGCGCCAAGGTGATGCTGGATGGCTGCCAAGCGGCGGCGCACACGCCCATCGACGTCCGCGATCTTGATGTCGATTTCTATATTCTCACCGGCCACAAGCTGTTCGGCCCGACGGGGATTGGCGCCCTTTACGGAAAAGCCGATCTGCTCGCCGAGATGCGCCCCTATCGCGGCGGCGGCGAGATGATTGACGCGGTGACGGAAGACGCCGTCACGTACAACGAGCCGCCGCACCGGTTCGAGGCCGGCACGCCGCCGATCATCGAAGGCATCGGCCTTGGCGCGGCGGTCGAGTTCATCATGGGTCTCGACCGGGAGGCGGCGGAGGCCCACGAAAAAGCTCTGCTCGCCCAGGCGACGGACCGGTTGCGCGAGTTGAACTGGGTCCAAATATATGGAGAGGACGAGGGCAAGGGCGCGATCCTTTCCTTCTCCGTGGAGGGCGCGCATCCCCATGATGTGAGCCAGCTGCTCGATCGCTCCGGCGTCGCCGTCCGCGCCGGGCACCATTGCTGCCAGCCTCTGATGGCGCGGCTGGGTGTAACAGCGACGGCCCGCGCGTCCTTTGCGGCGTATAATACGGCGGACGACGTCGAGAGATTTATCGAGGGTCTGGTGAAGGCCCATTCAATTCTCGGATGACAAAGGCGAGCGACATGACGGAGCGCGCGGACGGAATGGAGAGAGACATGTTGGATGTGGCGAGCCCAGACGCGCCAAACGCTTCGGGAGCGGCGACGCCCGAACCAGAAGGCCCCCTAGGCGGCGCCAGCGCCCTGCCGGAGGCGGAGCTGAGCCGCATCACCGCCGACATCGTGGCCGCGTTGAAAACCGTTCACGATCCGGAAATCCCGGTCGATATTTATGAACTTGGGTTGATCTATAAGGTCGATCTGTCAGACGAGCGCCACGCCGCCATCGATATGACGCTCACCGCCCCCGGCTGCCCCGTCGCCGGCGAAATGCCGGAATGGGTGCGCGAGGCGGTCGTCAAAGTCGAGGGCGTTGAGACCGCGTCTGTGAACATGGTGTTCGATCCGCCCTGGTCGCCGGCTTTGATGTCGGATGAGGCGAAACTCGAACTCAATATGCTTTAGAGGGCGAAGAGCCCTCAGCGAAAGGAGCCCATCCATGGCCCGACGCCCGAAACCGAAGGCGATCACCCTTACCGAGCCCGCCGCCGAGCGGGTGAAGTCCATCATGGCGTCCGCGCCGGAGGACTATATCGGCGTGCGCATCGGCGTGAAGAACGGCGGCTGCGCCGGCATGGAATATACGATGGACTATGCGACGGAGGCGGGGCCGCTTGACGAGATCGTCGAAGATCAGGGCGTGAAGATCCTGATCGACGCCAAAGCGGTGCTGTTTCTGCTGGGGTGCGAAGTCGATTACGAGGTGACCAAGCTCGCCTCTAAGTTCGTGTTCAACAATCCGAACCAGACGGACGCGTGCGGCTGCGGCGAGTCCGTCACCATCGTCCCCGCCGCCGCCAGCTAGAGCGAATTGCAGCGAAAGTCGTCTACCGGTTTCGCGTCCGCAATTCGCGTCAACAAAGACCTTGAGCCGTTTGCGGCCTTCGAACTGAGCCGTATCAGGCGCAAACGGCTCTAGAACAGCATTTTAGCCCTACGACGCCTCGTCCATCCTCCGCCACGCGGCGGGGTAGGCGTCTTCGTATCCGGGCAGGGCTTGCACGCGGCTGCGCCAGGCTTGGAGGCGCGGATATCGCTCCGCGAACGCATCGAAGCCGAGGCCCATCTCCACCGGCTCAGGCGTGATCGTGAACCGGATCGTCGGCTCCAGAATGGGATAGATCGCCAGGTCCGCGGCGCTGAGTTGGTCGCCGACAAGCCATGCGCGTTCGCCGATATCCGCCTCAAGGCGCGCGATCTCATCATGCGCCCATCTCGCGGTCTTACGTAGAGCGTCTTTGTCGTCCGCCCCGGTGAGCAGCGGCAAGATCAGATCGAAGACGAGACGCGAGGAGACATAGAGGTCGAAGTCCAGGGCCTTGCGCCAGATTTCGCCCGTCTCGGCGGGTGAGGTTCCGAAAAGCGCCGGCTCGTCTTCACCTGGTCTCACGTGGTCAAACGCGCCGACGGTCGGATCGATCGCACGCCGGCTTCGCTGGTGACTGTCACGTTTGAAGCGGAGGGGGAGGGGACCCGCTTACGTCTGCGCCATGAAAGCATTCAAACGAAAAGCGGCCGCGAGGGCGTCACCATTGGATGGCGATCAAGCCTCGCAGCGCTTGGCGATGTGGTGAGGCGGCGTGAACCGGGGTGAACAGCCGGGGCCGGCCTAGGCGGCGCCGGCTTGTTCCTCTTCACTGTCCGTATACTGCGTGTCGTCGATCACGCAATTGCGGCCGGCGTTCTTGGCGGCGTAGAGGCAGGCGTCCGCCCGCTCGATAAGATCGGTCGCAGGTTCGCCCGGCCGGTAGAGCGCCACGCCGAGCGACAGGGTGATGGTTCCAAGATCCTGGTTTGTCGACCGCTTGCGTAGTTTCTTCGCTTCCACGGCGAGGCGGATGTCGTGGGCCAGCTTCACCGCGTTTTCGACCTGTGTGCGCGGCAACAACACAGCGAATTCCTCGCCGCCGTACCGCGCCGCGAGATCGCGGCCCTTGACGTTGGATTTGATGATGGCCGAGACCAACTTGAGGACTTGGTCGCCGGTCTGATGGCCCCAAGTGTCGTTAAACTTCTTGAAGCGATCGACGTCCGTCATGATGAGGCAAAGCGGGCCGCCCTGCGACTCGGTTTCCTCAATGAAAGCCTTCAAAGTGCTGTCGAAGGCCTTGCGATTGGCGAGACCCGTGAGGGCGTCAGACAGCGCCTCGGCGCGGACTGTCTCCATCTTGGTGCGCAGCTCGGTGATCTCATGAGTCGCTGCGCCCAGCTTTGTCTCCAGCGCGGCGTTCTGGGCTTCCATAGCGCGGGTAGCGCCTAAGAGCCCGTTGACGAGACCGCCGATTTTGTCTGGATCGCTGAGGCGGCCAAGCTGACCGCTGGCGCCTTGCAGGGCTTCGGCGTACGCGCTGGTGCTCTGACCGCTCGCTTCCAACAGCTCAATCAGCTGCTGCATCTGCGCTTCGATCTTGCCGCTCGCCTCGACGACCGCTTCGCCCATTCGCTGATTGGCGAAGTGGGTTTCGAAGAGCTCATCGGAAAGCTCGTCCGTATAGGTGACTTCATCAGCAGTCATGTCCGCGATTTTCGCGGACAGAGACGGGTTCTCTCCAGCGAAATGAGCGAACCAGATGTTGAAGTTCTGCGGCGTCGCTGGAGCGCCGATGCGCTCTAACTCCGCGACAGTCTTCCGGGCGATTTCATAGCTTTCGATCAATTTATTCCGCTCGTTCGCCACCACTGGTACGCCCCGTCTGTCGTCTTCTTGCCCGGCGTTGGATCTGCACACCCAACATTGACAAGAAACTCGGCGAAAAACGAAAATAATCTGTAAAGACGCGTTGTCCGGTGCGGGATTTGATGCGCACCGGAGGAGCGGAGAGCCGGTCGATCGTGGCTCCGTCGCTTAGCTGGCGAGGCGGTCTTCCTCAGCCGTCGGGCGCATCTCGCCCTCGGGGCGCCGGCCGGCGACTTTTGGGGCGGGCCGTTTCAGGAAGGCGGGAACGTGATCGCCGAGGCCGATAACAGGCGCAACACGCCGGTCTTCGCTGGAGCGGCGCTGGCGACGGCGCGGCCCGGATCGCTCCTCGGGCTTATCCTCAACGGCGACGACATCGGGTTGGTTGGTCTCAACCTCGGCGGGCGGCGACGATTTCGGCTGCGCGTCGCGCTCGCCCCGGCGTCCACTGCCCCGCCGGCCGCCTCGACGGGGTCGGTCGTCCTCTATGGGCGTCTCAAGATCCGTGAGCTCCTCGGATGCGATCTCGCGGCCGATCAGCTCGTGAATTGCGCCCAGATATTTGCTGTCGCCGGGCGAGGCGAGGGTGAACGCGGCGCCTGATCGCCCCGCGCGGCCCGTGCGCCCGATCCGGTGCACATAATCCTCCGCGTGGATGGGCACGTCGAAATTGAACACGTGGCCAACGGACGGGATGTCCAAACCTCGGGCCGCCACGTCGGACGCAACGAGCAGTTTCAGCTCGCCCGCCCGAAACTGCTCCAGCGTTTGCGTGCGGTAGGACTGGGGCAGGTCGCCGTGGATCGCGGCGGCGTCGTAGCCATGCTTGCGGAGCGACTTGGTGACGATGTCCACATCTCGTTTGCGATTGCAGAAAATGATGCCGTTCTGGATTTCAGCGCGGTCGATAAGCTGGCGCAGCGCTTCGCGCTTCAGCTTGAAATTGTCCGCGCCGATCCGGCAAACGAGCTGCTCCACCGTATCGGCAGTGGTCGACTGGCGGGCGACCTCAATACGAACGGGCGATTGTAGGAATTGGTTGGTGATGCGTTGAATCTCCGGCGGCATGGTGGCGGAGAAGAAAAGCGTCTGACGGGTGAACGGCGTGAGCTTAAAGATGCGCTCAATATCCGGGATGAAGCCCATATCGAGCATCCGGTCCGCTTCGTCGACAACCATAATCTCGATACCGGTGAGCAGCAGCTTCCCGCGTTCGAAATGGTCGAGCAGCCGGCCGGGCGTCGCGATCAACACGTCCACGCCCCGGGTCAGCTTTGCGTCCTGGTCGCCGAACGATACGCCGCCGATAAGCAGCGCCATGTTGAGTTTGTGATACTTGCCGTAGGTCTCGAAATTCTCCGCCACCTGGGCGGCCAATTCGCGGGTTGGAGCCAAGATCAGCGACCTGGGCATCCGCGCCCTGGCTCGGCCCTTAGACAGCCGATCAATCATCGGGAGGGTGAAGGAGGCCGTTTTGCCCGTTCCCGTTTGCGCAATGCCGAGCACGTCTTTTCCAACCAGCGCTTCGGGGATCGCTTGCTGCTGAATGGGCGTTGGCGAAGCGTAGCCCGCTTCGGAGACCGCGCGCAAAACTTTAGGGCCGAGGCCCAAATCATTGAAATCCATAAAACTCTTCGAATTGGGGTGGTCTTAAATGCTGACGCGACGTTCCCACCCAAATAAAAGCGACGCGTTCAAAAAATGGATCGGTCGAGGCAAAAGACCGCGCTCAAGAAGAACCGCCCGTCTTTGCTCTATAATCGGGAGAATACCTAGAGATTCGTCTTGAAAAGTCAATGATTGCGCCCGTCTTGGCGCAGCGCCGAGGCTTAGCGCGGCTCGCTTTCTAGCATGCCGCGCACGGCCTCTGGGCCATTCACCGGCGGCTTGTAGCCGAATGGCGACGAGGCGGCCGATCCCATGGTTGCCCGAACGACGCTGTTGTTCGACGAGTTCTTCTGGATTTTCGCCTGGACGCCGGCGCCGGGCGACTGCGGGCGAAGGCTCACGAGAAAACCGCCAAACTCAGCCGCGAGGCCGTTCCAGAAGACGACGTTCCGCCGAAGATTGCCGAGGCTCAAGCCATCGGGCGCGAAGATGTAGTGTTGGAGAACGATGTTGCCTTCGTCGTCTATAAAGGCTTGGCCGACCTTGCGGCTGTTCCAAATGTTCATCATCGCGGGGGTCAGCCGCACCGCCTTGTTGATGCCCTTGCGGAAGATGACGACGAAGGAGAGTTGCTGGCACGTGCGCTCGCGCAGCGCGGCGTTGCTTAGCTCGGCAAGCCCTTGTCCGCAGCGGCTCATGAAGGTGATGTAAATCAGACCGCGATCGCTTTGGGAGCGCAGAACGATAAGATCCTCGGCTTGTTCAACCACCTCAGCCGGGGCGCCGACGGTCGCTGTCGCCGTGATGACGTCGTCGATCTTAACGCCGTCGGCCGCGCTCGCGCTTGAGGCGCCGATGAGGCCAAAGGCCGCCGCCAGTCCTGTCAGAAACCTACGCATACTTCCCCCGAGCTGAGCGGCCACGCTACCTGGCGGCGTCAACCCTGTCCACGCGTCGCGGCGCCCGGCTTTCGGAACCAAATGAAGTCTTGTCGCCCCGCGGCGCCTTTGCGGCCCGTCCAGGCGCCGTACTCGACGGGCGCATCGACGGTGAGGCCGGCGCCGCTCAGCAAGTCTTTGAGTTGCGCCTCTTCGTAAGCGACGGCCTGGCCGGGCGCTGCGTGGCTGACGACGAAGGCGCCGTTCTGTCCTTCGACAAAAAAGGCGTCCGCGCGTCCGTCCGCCATCGCGGTGCGCGCCTCGTCGTTCAGAATAAAAAAGCTGGCGCAGCCGAAGCCGCACGGGCGGAGCGCGCGCGCAATCTCCTTGATGTAGTGGGAGACCTCCGCCGTCTGCATATGAGTGAAGACGGAGGTTGCGAAGGCGAAATCCACCGAGCCGTCCGCGCAAGGGAAGCTATAGGCGTCGCCCGCCACGCTCCCGCCGCGATTGTACTCGGCGTTGTAAATGTCCGCATGGTGAAAGCTAAAGCCTGAACGCCTCGGTTCCAAATGGCGCCCACACCAGCGGACGGCGCGGGCCGAGACGTCAAAGCCGATATAGCGGGCGTCCGGCCCCAGAAAGCCCTGGAGCGGCGCCGCCACCCGGCCCGTGCCGCAGCCGATGTCCAGCACGTGATGATCGGGCGCAAGGCCGCGCCTTTGAAAGCGCTTCAGAAGCGTCGCGCCGACCAGGTCGTACTCAGCGCCCCCCACATTGTGGAAGACGTTCCAGGGGAGGGGCGGCCGGGCGGCGCCCCGGCGCAAACGATGCGGGACGGAGCGAACGTCAAGCGCCAGGTTCCAGAAGAAGTTCGCCAGCGGCCGCGCCACGGCGCTCGCCGATGGGCGGGAGGTCAAATGTCCAGCTCGTCAGCGCCGACGAACTCCGCATTCTCCTGGATGTACTGGAACCGGCCTTCGGCTTTCCGGCCCATCAGTTGCTCCACAAGCCGATCGATTTCGGTTGCGTCGTCCATCGGCGATTTAACCTGGGCGAGGGCGCGGGTCGCGGGATCCATGGTCGTCGTCTTCAGCTCCGCCGGCATCATTTCGCCAAGGCCCTTAAAGCGGGAGACCTCGACCTTCGCGTTCGCCTTGAATTCCGACTTCAGCAGCTCGTCCCGGTGCGCTTCATCCCGCGCATAGACGGACTTGCCGCCTTGTACGAGGCGCCGCGGCGGCGGCTGCGCGTGGTAGCGAGGGCCGTCGCGGCTACGCTGCGGCGTCGCCCTGCGGCGGCAGGCGAGGAGAGGGGACGCG
>JBCDJH010000079.1:0-7819 GCA_038747965.1 Pseudomonadota bacterium | reverse complement strand
GTCCGAGATCAATCGCCGTCGTCAGGGCGTGCGATCCGCAGACGCGGCATGTAGTCCGGCGCTCCAGTTTCATCGGCGGCGCATCCTCGATGGGGCCTGAATGAAGAGAACAGGCCGGCCTCGCTGGCGGCGTTTATCACCGTTTCTCCCAGCTTTGAGGCGACAGTGCGCGGCCTGTCATTTACGCCCCGTTAAGGACAGGCCGCGCACTGTCGGCGCAAAGCTGGGAGAAACGGCGATAAACGCCGCCAGCGAGACCGGCCTGTTCTCTTCATTCAGGCCCCATCGAGGATGCGCCGCCGATGAAACTGGAGCTCCGGACTACATGCCGCGTCTGCGGATCGCACGCCCTGACGACGGCGATTGATCTCGGACCGCAACATCTTCAGGGCTCGTTCGTTAAAGACGGCTGCGAGCCGCCGCGGGACCAATTCCCGACGGAACTCGTTGTGTGCGATCGCCGCCTCGACCCAAACGGCTGCGGCCTTCTGCAAATGGCCTACAGCGTGCCAACAGACATTCTCTACGCCAACTACTGGTACCGGTCCGGCACCAACCGCACCATGCGCGGGCATCTGCGCCGCATCGTTGAGGACTGCGTCGATCTCCTGGACCGCGCTGACATCACGGCGCTCGACATCGGCTGCAACGACGGCACGCTTCTCTCCTACTATCCCAAAACCGCGACGCGCTTCGGCGTCGACCCCTCCGACATCGCGGAGACCATCGGCTCCTGGGCGACGGTGGCGCGCGGCGTCTTTCCGTCCCCCGAGGCGGCGCAGACCCTCGGCGACACGCGGTTTGACGTCGTCACCTCCATCGCCATGTTTTACGATCTGGAGGATCCCGTCGCCTTCGCCAAGGCCATCGCCGAACGGCTGAAAGACGACGGCGTATGGATCCTGGAGATGTCCTATCTCCCCCTGATGCTCGAGCAGAATTCGTTCGATACAATCTGCCATGAGCATCTTGAATATTACAGCTTGGAGGTTCTGGAGCGCATCCTTGATGCGGCAGACCTGAAAGCCGTTCGGGCGCAAACGAACGATATCAATGGCGGCAGCATTCGCCTCACCGTCACCCATAAAGCCCAAGACGGCTTCAACCGAAACGACTGGCTGACGGAGCTTCACGAGCTTGGTTGTTCCGAAACCGAAATGCGTCTGGGGACGGTGGAGACGTATCGCCAGTTTCAAGACCGTATCGAAGCGCTGCGTAGCGACCTGTCAGGCCTGCTTCACGACATCAAGGAGCGCGGCCAGACCGTTCACATCTATGGCGCCTCCACCAAAGGCAATGTGTTGCTGCAATGGTATGGAATCGATAATACGCTCATTCCGTACGCCGCAGAACGCAACCCGTCCAAAGTGGGCGCTCGCACCCTCGGCAGCGATATTGAAATCATCTCCGAAGCCGCGTCGCGCGAGATGCAGCCGGACTATTATCTGGTTCTGCCCTGGCATTTCCGGGCGGAGTTCCTGGAGCGCGAAAAAGAAACCATCTTTGCTGGGACGAAAATGATCTTCCCCCTGCCGCGCATCTCAGTGGTTTCGCTGGAGAACTACTCCGTTGAACTCGCCCTCGCCCTCAATGCGACCACGGGAGAAGGCACCACGGATACGCTCTGGACGCTTCTCGAAGCCGCCCGCGGCAAACTCCCCAAATCCGAACGGGGCGAAAGCAACGCCAAGCTTCGCGCGTAAGGCCAAAGCGGCAAATTCACAAGCTGCACCGAGGCGCACACTATCTGTGTGTCGCATGTTCTGACGCCCCAAACAGCTCTAGGTGTTTGATCACACGACTCGCGGGCGCGAAACCGATGATCGGCTTGCGCTGCAATTCGCTCTAGTTGCTCGCCGTGGTGAGGAGACGACGCCCGGCCCCCGGGCCCTCGCTCAAAACGATTGAAGTGCTTGACCAGGGGCTGTGGTCCACGCTCGACAAGTCAATATCAGGGTCGACATAAAGCTGGTGCTCGCGGCCATTGAGCGATTTGTAAATGGTCGCCCTCACCTCCACATCTTGGCCGGCGGCGGCGTAGCGCTCCTCGATATGGTGCGCGGCGTCAATAATCATATCGGGGCGCGTCAAGAGCTTTCGGGTTTGTCGGCGGGTGAAGAACTCTCTCGGCTCGTGTTTGATCGTTTCGCCCGTGGCTGTATCTGTTGCGTAGAAATGACCGTAGGCGTCCCGGTCGTAGATCTTCATGCGCCATGAATAGCGGTGCCCTTGCCCGGTCCACCGCACCTCGTTGTCGTAGAAGACATTGCGCCAGGGCGCCGTCGCCTGAAGGACAATCCAAAGGAGCGTAAAGGCCACCACGCGGTGAGAGGCGCCGCCGAAGCTCGCGCAATTGAGGCTCGGCTGTGCGCTCGCAACGCGCTGGCCGAGAAGAGGGAGACGGCGCTGCAGATTTGTCCACAAACGCGCTGGCCAGTCCGGCGAAAACAACAGCGTTGATGCGCCAATCGTCAAATAGGGAAAAATCCCAATCGAGAAGAGCTGCGCGTTTGAGATGTGGAACAGACAGTAGAACACGAAAACCGGGATCCGCGTCCGCTTCCAAAGAAGAAACGGCGCGCCCACAACATGCAAAGCGACCGTGCCCCACGCGGCCAGCAAAATGACCGCGTCATACTGAAAGAGCCAGCCATAGGCCACCTCGTCCTGCCGAGCGCGCAGCCAGTCTCCCAAAGGAGCGCCCCTCAGCCAGTCTGGGGCGAGCTTTACGAGCCCCGCGGTCACAAGGATAATCTCTACCTGCGCCGCAAGCAGTACTTTATGGATCCGGCGCATGGCCGCCTGGGGCTTGCGCAGAGCATCAATTGAGAGCGCTGCGTTTCCAGGCACAGCGAGCAGGAGAATCGCAAACAACAGAACCATATAGTGATGGTTCATGTACTGCGCTTTATCCAGAAGGAAGAAATAGCCGTAACAAGCGATAAAACCGATAAGCGCTATCCGGTAGACGGCGCCGATAAGAATAAGAAATGCGCTTACGCCGACACCCATCCATATGAGGTCAAGCCCGGCAGGCGAAGCGACCGGAAGCCATCCAAATCCGTCATATGCGAATAGATAGTCTGGTCGCGCATACTTGCTCTCTATCCAACCGTTGTCGATGTATCGAACAACATCCCAAAGGAGCAAAGCGCCGAAGGCGATGCGAAACACAGCAATCGAGAGAGGCGATATCGGCGCGGAGACATGCTCTAGAAAGCGGGAATAAAAACCCGAGATCCGATGACCTACGGAAGAGACGGAAAGACGTCCGTCAACCTCTTCAATCCCGCCAACGGCCATGACCGCATCCCCATATTCAAACGGCTGCCAAACCACAGCCGTGCGCATGGATACTGGGCGTTAGACCAGAAGAATTCGTTAAGGCTAAGTGCGCCGAACCGTGCCCTGAATAAGGGGGCCTATATGAAGTTCAACAGCGATAGGTTCGTGGCGTCCGCCAGCACCCGCGCCGTCGCTTCCATGGCGACTTGGTCTTGGTTGAGGCGCGTCGCGGCCTCCGCCAAATCCACGTCTTCGATATCCGCCACCACGAGGGTCATCAGATCGCGCTGCTTTGTGGCGATGTCCACGGCTTGTTCAACCGAATTAAAATGCACGCCGTTGCGGGCGACCGCGACATTGACGTTATCCGTCAGATCCGAGAGCGCGTTCAACTCGCCTTGGAGGAACGTGGCTTGGGCGCCCGTCAACTCAGCGCTGAAGGGCCCGTTCGGCCCTGCGTTGTAGTCAGCAATTCGCTTCAAGCTTTCAAAAAGCTCCGTCCCGATCTCCTCGGCCAGAAACCCGTATTCGATCACCTCATTGTCGCCAAGGCGCGTTGCGGGCCGCAGATCGTCATTGTCGAACACATCCGCAACGGCCCCGGCCGCCTCGAGGTCGTCGAGCGTTGAGATGTTGACTGGCGGCGTGTCGGTGCGGCTTCCCGCGAAGATGCGCACGCCGTTCACTTCGGTGTTCAGCGCGTTGATCGCGGCACGGGTGAAACCTTCAAGCTGCTCCATCAGCGCGACGCCCGAATTGTTGGCCACCGCCTCTGACGCAGCTTGGCGCAAATCAACCGCTTGCTGAGCGATCGCTTCCAGCTGAAGGTTTTGGATCTCTAGCTTCTGGGTAACCTGACCGCCCACTTGAACGTAGTTGTCCGCTTGCGTTTCAGCGGCTTTCGCAGACACAAGAACGGACACGTCCGGGCCAATGCCCTTATAGTCGTCCGAGACCTTGCCGCTCGAAATCTGCTGCTGCGTTTCGAAGGACTGGCGTTGCGTCCGCATGAAGTCCAAAAGAAGCGATTGTTGCGACGCGTAGTCAGGCACTCGGGTCATTGCGTGGGTCTCCGGTCCATCTCAGTACTGCTTAAACCACGTTCATTAGGGTGTCGTAGAGTTCCTGCGCCGTGGAGATCAGGCGGGCGGACGCGTTGTAGGCCTGCTGATAGATCAACATTGTCGCCAACTCCTCATCGAGGTTCACGCCTTGCACTTCGCCCCGGCGCGCCTCGATATCAGTGCGGAGGCTTTCAAGGTCGTTAGCGGTGTCCTCCGCAGCCCTTGCATCAAGGGCGAAGCTGCTTAGCGTCTGGGCGGCGTACTCGCTGATGGATGCGAACATCGCCGGCTGTCCTCCAGCCGCGGGAAATGTGATGCGTTGATCCCTTGAAGCTTCCAACGCGAGAACGCCGCGATTGTCGCCCGGCGTCACCGCCGGCTCGCCAATGGCGAGCGCGGGGTCCGTGTTGAGTTGGCCGACCGCAAAGCGGCCGGGATCGTCAGCGATATCGGCCCGCGCGCTAAAGCCGCGCGCCTGGTCGGCGCGGGTCTGCGGGGTCAGCCCGAAAAGGCTGGAGAAGGAGGCGCTGGAGCCGGAGCGCGCCGTCGTATCTTCCGCCACAAGAAGGCGGTAGCCGGTGTAATCACCCGAAAAGCTTGTCTGCAATTCACCGTCGGCTGATAGAGAAACCGTGACGATATCGCCAATCCCTGTTCCGGGCGTATTCACTGCGGTGAGCAGATCATTGAACGTTGCGCCGGCCGGAATCGTAACCGTGCGTTCGATTTGCTGACCGCGCGGCCCTTGAAGCACGAAGTCAATTGTCGCGCCGGTGGTGAAGCCATGGGCGTCGGCGCCGGTGAGCCCGGTCGCAAAGTGCGTCGGCGATTGACTGCTGACGAGATCATTCAAGCCGAAGAAGTGAGAGAGGCCGCGGCCTGCCCGCTGCGCCGGGTTTGCATCGTCGCTCTTGAAGGCGACGCCATGGGTCGGGTCCGCCGCTGACACCGTCAATGCGCCGCCTGCGAAGGACGCCGACCCCGCAGCGCCAAGCGCCGTGTTGAGAGCCGCCTGCAAATCGCCGATCGTTGCGCCGAAGGCGACCGCGCCGCCCCCATCAACCGAATATGTGCCGGCGTCAAAATCGACATCCACGCGCCGGACGAGGAGACCGTCGCCATCGACGACGGAGAGCGTGGTCGCGCCCGAGAAGTTATGGGCGTCTCCTGCGATCAGCCCGGTGTTGCGCCCCGCCAAAACATTCGGGGGCGGAACGGCGGCGCTGTCGTTGTGCGCCGCGTTGGCTTGATCCGCGAAGGCGGCCGCCACCGCGGAGACTTGGTCGGAGTAATTCGGCAGGATGGTGTCGCGAAGATCCAAGAGGCCCCGCAACTCGCCGGATTTGATCTGACTGTTGAAGTTGCGCGGCGTGCCGATTGGCGTGTTGTTCTGCGGGTTGGTCAGTGAAAATTCGATGGGCGGAAAGACGGTCCCTTCCGAGACGCCGGACGCGCCCTGATAGCTCAGCTGAGACGCGCCGAGAGTGACGAGCTGCAAACCGTCGCTGGTGGAGACGTCCGCTCGGCCGCTGTCGCGCCGCTCAACGCGCACATCGATAAATTCCGAGAGCCGCGCGATCGCAGAGTCTTGCTGATCCAGCAAGCCGTTGACGTTCCGCCCCGCCGCGTCGCCCCGCTCAATCTGCACGTTCAACGCCGCGATCTGCTGCAACAACGCGTTCGTCTCTTCGACGATACTGACGATTTGACGATCAGCTTCCGCCCGCAAACTGGCGATTTGATCCATCGTCGACTGGAGGCTTTGCCCTGCGCGATCGAGGTCGTTGATCGCTTGGATCCGCAAAGGAAGGGATTCCGGCTCGACCGTCAAAGACGAGATAGAAGAGTAGAAATCCTCAATCCGTCCTGGAAACGCCGAATTGTCGGCTGGCGGCCCAAAAAACGCCTGAAGGCGATCTTGGGTTCTTTGAATAACGTTCGCTTCCGACGACTCGCTGGCCGCCGTCAGCGCCTCGCCGTAATAGTATGTATCAAGAACGCGGCGCACGTCCTCGACCACGACGCCGGAGCCCTCACCGTCGAGGGCCGTCGGCGACAGGATCGTTTCCTGCCGCACATAGTTGGGCGTGTTGACATTCGCAACATTGTCGGACGTCGTGCGCAGCGCCGCTTGACTGGCCGCGAGGCCGTTAATCGACGTGTTGAGAAGCGCTTCAATGCTCATCGGAACGCACCTGTGCGGTCAAAGGCGCCGGCAGATTCCGCCGGGCGGCGGGTTTTGCCCTCTTCATACTGGTCACGATGACCTCGCCCTAAACTTCCAACCATCTGAAACATATAGGTTTTTCCAAGAACGACGCGACGTGACCGAGTTTGAGCGCCAGATTTCGTCATTGAGAGGAGCAATGGCTGGGCCAACTCCATAAGCGCCCATCGAGGGGCTGTCAGGCGGGCGCCTCACGCTCGGCAAAAACCACCGCTCAAAGACCAAAAGCGCCTGCAAGATTTTCCGCGTCGGTCGTTGATGAGCGCACGATACGCTCCAAAGCCCAGGCTTTTCCTCAGCTTCCCGCATGGTCCGCCGTTTGCAAACCGGATGGCGAACGGGCTGGCAAGGCTGCGGACGCGCCTCAATCATCCAACGCAAAAAGATAAGCATGCAAACGGACCTTCTTATCCAATTGAATCCGGCGGGCCCCGGCGTGGCTGCATCCGGCGCGGCGGCTTTCGACGCGTCCAACAACCCCGGCTTTGTGTTCAGTGAGTTGTTGGCGACGCTGACGCCGCTCAGCGGATCGGAGGGTGCGTCCACTCAGGCGATCGGCGAGATCGCGGACACCGGTGGGCAGCCAAATGGCGAAGCGCTTCTCCCCACAGCCAGCGGGGACATCATGCTGCCGACGGCGCCGCTCGTCGGAGAGATAGAAGGCGTCAGCGCCCAAACGGGGAGCGCCGCCGTCGATCTGGCCGGCGCCGCATTGGTGGACGCAGAGGGCGTAGGCGCCGCGACGCCCACCGCCGCGGACGGCGCGCCCACACCAACTGCAACGCCATTGAACGCCGCGGCTTCGGCAGCGAACGAGGTGGCGGCCCTGGCGTCGCAAGCCGCCCAGACGCCCGTCGGCGCTTCGCAAAGCGAAAGGGCGGACCCGGCCCGCACGCAAGCTCCAGCTCGACCGGCAAGCCCGACTGCAATTGGCCCAGCCGAGACGGCAGGATCAGCGCAGATCTCAACCACGGCGCCGTCTGACCCTGCAGCTGATACACAGGTGGCGCTTGCCAATAGTACGTCTACCGATGGTACAGAGCTTGAGACCGCTCAGCTGGCTGGCGCAGCAGGGCGCCCCGCCGACGCGGCATCGCCCAAAACCAAGGCGAGCGTTCGAAACGCCGCTGCGTCGGTCTCTCCGGAAAAGACCTCGGCGGAGAGCCTGACGGGGCTTCAGACTGAAAGCGGCCCGAGCGGCCAAGGCGCGGCGACAAGCGCGGCCAGCTCACAAACACGCGGC
>JBCDJH010000078.1:0-7831 GCA_038747965.1 Pseudomonadota bacterium | reverse complement strand
TGCGACTGGATCGTCGCCAATGACGTTTCCGCCGCGAGCGGCGTCCCCGGCGGCGTCATGGGCGCCGACCAAAACGTCGTGGCGATCGTCTCCGCGGGCGGCGTTGATCGTTGGCCCGCTTTGGCGAAAACGGACGTCGCCAAGCGTCTTGCGCGCCGCATCGCCGACGCCTTCGCCGACCCAAACGCCAACGCCTAAGAGATATCGACCTTATGGATCTGACACGCCCCCTCGTGCGCCTCCAACGCCTGCCCCATGGGCGCGACTTGGAACCGCCCCAATACCAAACCGCGCTGGCGGCGGGGGCCGACTTGCGGGCCGCTGTGCCGGACGATGCGCCGGTGACCTTGCAGCCGGGCGAGCGCCATCTCATCCCCACCGGCGTCGCCATCGAACTGCCGGAGGGCTATGAGGCGCAGGTGCGCCCCCGCTCCGGCCTCGCCCATAAATGGGGGATCACCCTGCTCAACGCGCCCGGCACCGTCGACGCCGACTACCCCGGCGAGCTGAAAGTTAACCTCGTCAATAACGGCGCCGAGCCCGTTGTCATCAAGCGCGGCGAGCGCATCGCCCAGATGGTCATCGCACCGGCGCCGCAAGCGATTTTTGAAGAGGTGGACGCCCTCAACGAAACGGCCCGAGGCGCCGGCGGCTTCGGCTCCACAGGGGCATGAGCCGCGGTGGCATGAGCCCGGGGCGCGCGAGCCGAGAGCTGGGCGAGCGGATGCGCTGATGGCGCTCTCTCCCGACCAGAAGGAGCGTTACGCCCGGCATATCCTCTTGAAGGAGGTGGGCGGCCAAGGGCAGCAGAAGCTCCTTAGCGCGCGGGTCGCCCTGGTCGGCGCGGGCGGGATCGGCGCGCCGGCGCTCCTCTATCTCGCCGCCGCGGGCGTCGGCGCCGTCACCATCATTGATGACGACGACGTGGCGCTGTCGAACCTCCAGCGCCAGGTGCTGTTCCAAACATCGGATGTGGGGCGCCCCAAAGCGGAGCGCGCGGGCGCGGCCGTCGGCCGCCTCACCCCCGATTGCCAGGTGCGCGCCCAACGGGGGACGGCTGACGGCGGAAAACGCCGCGGCGCTCCTGCGAGGCCACGATCTGGTCCTGGACGGCTCCGACAATTTCGAAACGCGCTTTGCGGTCAATCACGCCTGCTTTGAACTCGCCATACCCCTCATCTCCGCAGCTGTGGGGCGGTTCGACGGGCAGCTCGCCACCTTTCGTCCCTTTGCTAAGCAGAGCCCGCGGCTACCATGCTACCAATGCCTGGTGCCGGAAGCGCCGCCGCCGGGCGCAGTGCCCCGCTGTGAGGAAGAAGGGGTGCTGGGCGCCGTCACCGGCGTCCTTGGGTCCCTCGCGGCGCTCGAAGCGTTGAAAGAGCTTCTGAGCCTCGGCGACAGCCTCGCCGGGCGGCTGCTCATTTATGACGGGCTCGCAAGCGCCGCCCGCACCATTAAACTGCCGCATGATCCCGCCTGCCCCACCTGCGGGGACGCGGGCGCGCGCGGTTAAGGAGATCGCCTCATGACGAACGCAAGACCAGTCCGCGCAAGCGCCCTGGGCGCCTGCCTTCTCTCAGCCCTTCTGCTGACGGCTTGCGCCTCCTTGGTGACGCCCAACGTCCAAGCGACGGCGGAGCGGCTACGCGCAGGCGACTACGAGCTTGATCCCGCGCACGCCGTCCTTCTGTTCAAGATCGATCATCTAGGCTTTTCGAAATATGTGGGCCGCTTCAACACGTTTGACGCCGCGCTCTCCTTCAATGCGGACGACCCCGCCTCGGCTGAGCTGGAGGCCGTCATTCAGACCGCCAGCATCGATGTCGGCGATCCGGACTTTGCAAAGACGCTGGCGGGCCCGGATTGGTTCGATAGCGAAACCTTCCCGGAGGCCATGTTCCGAAGCGTCGCGGTGGAGGTCACGGGAGATGCATCCGCCAGGATTGAAGGCGAGTTGACGCTCCTCGGCGTGACGAAGCCGGTGAGCCTTGAGGCCACCTTCAATGGCGGCGCGCGCAACCTTCTTACCCAGCGCTATACGCTCGGATTTGAAGCGCATGGCGTCTTCAACCGTTCGGATTTTGGGATGGACAGGCTGCTGCCCGCCGTCGGCGACGCCGTTGAGCTGGAGATCCACGCCGAGTTCTTGCGCCGCTGACGCGGCCCGCTTTTAACGAGAAACGGGCAGCCGAACCTCGATTTCCTCGTCGGCCGCGACAGCCACTTTGGCTTCGTCAAACGCGGGCTTCCGCAGCCGGCTGACGATGTTCTTGGAGAAGGCGTAGGCCTCCTTCGGAATGCCAAGGATGCCCCGCGTCATTTTGCCGTCCTCATCCTCATCATGGATGACAACGACCGCGTACTCGCCGGGTGTGAGCCCGGAAAAGACGACATTGGCGAGGCCTGACCCCGAAATCTTGACGCTCTGAGTGGAAATCGGGCGCTTCAGAAAATCCTCTTCGGAGGAAAACAGCGCGGCGACCACTTGCCCCTCGGCGCGCCCGGCCGCTTCGACCCGAACGGTGAGGCTGTGGGCCAAACTGGCGGACGCGCTGAGCGCCCATACGCCAAATACTAAACCTAAAAGAGTGTTCTTATTCATCCCGCTCGCCCCCCGCCTTGAAGGGCCGTGTTGCCTTAGAAACGAAAACGACGGGTGGAGGAAAGCGATCCCTCAACTCGCGCTCGTGTCATTTAAAAGTCGCAGAATAAGAATCCAAGATGCGCGGAGGACACAGTTCGGTGAATTCTGCGCGAGACCCGCCGCAGTTGCAGCGCGGCCAGCTATGCGCCGCCAGCGTAGCTGTAGATCAACAAACCGACGCCAAGCGCCATGCGATAGAGAACGAACGGCGTGAGGCTCATGCGCTGCAACATTTTCATAAAGAGAAAGATCGCGCCGTAAGCCGAGACAAAAGAGAGCGCCGCGACGACGCCCGCATCGGCGAGCTGCTCGGTATCGCCGCCTTCAAGCAACTCCAAACCAGAGAAAGCGCCAAAGGCCAAAATCGTCGGAATCGCCAAGAGCATTGAGAAACGCGCCGCTTCGGGCCGAGCGAAGCCCAAAAAGCGCGCGGCGGTGATCGTCACGCCGGATCGACTCGCCCCCGGAATGAGGGCGAGCGCCTGAGCCAGCCCCACGGCGGCGACGCGCCCCCAGGTGAGGTCGCCCATCCCCCGCGTCGTCTCCCCCGCCTTATCCGACCAATAAAGCAGCACGCCAAAGACAATCGTCGACCACGCGATGACGAGGGGACTGCGCAGCGCGTCCGCCGTCCCCGTGAGCACCAAGACCGCGGCGGCGGCAATAACGGGAACCGTCGCGGCGGCGACGAACGCGAAGAGTTTCGTATCGTCGGTCCAGCGAAGCAGAACGGCCCCGAACGCGCCCCTGAACAACGCGGCGACATCGCTGCGAAAATAGAGCAGCACGGCGCCGAGCGAGCCCAGATGCGCCGCCACGTCAATGAGGGGGCCCTGATCCTCCCAGGCGGTGAGCGCCGGCGCGAGAATGAGATGCGCCGATGAACTGATGGGGAGGAACTCGGTCAGCCCTTGAATAAGCGCAAGCACGATAAGCTGTTCGACGGGCATAGGCGGCGCTTTCCCTGAAGAGCGCTAGGACATTGAAAAAGCTACGCTATCTAGCCGACGCGGTTCGCTTCGAACTGGCCATACTTGCGGTAGCGCTCAAGATAACTCGGTATGACCGATTCCAGCGTCTGCGGCGTCAGTCCAAAGTCCTCGAGCCGGCCCACGCCTTCCTCGCCGCTCGCGCCAACGACGTTGTCGCTCTTGAGAAGCTTCACTTGATCGACCGTAATGGGGGGACCGCCCGGCGCGACCCGGCCGACGGACTGGCCGAATAGCCCGATCAGTCCGGCGATGGGAAACGGGATCGGAGCGAGGAAGCGGCGGCGCTCGATGACCTTAAGGAGGATTTCCATCAGCTCCTTGAAACTGTAGATCGCCGGCCCGCCGAGCTCGTAGGTGCGGCCGGCGCTCTCCGGCCGGGCGATCGCCTCGCACACGGCGTCCGCCACATCGTCCACATAAACAGGCTGAAACCGGGTCTTGCCGCCGCCGATCAGCGGCAAGGCGGGCGCCGCGGCCGCCATCGCAGCGAACCGGTTGAAGAACTGGTCGTTCGGGCCGAACACAATGGAGGGCCGCAAAATCGTTGCTGTCGGCGCCGCGTCGCGCACCAGCCGTTCGCCCTCAGCTTTGCTCTGCGCGTAATAGGAGGGCGAGGATGCGTCCGCGCCGATGGCGGACACATGTATGACGCGCTCGGTTCCCGCCTTTTCAGCCAGCTCGGCGATGGCGCCGGCGCCGCGGCCATGGACGGTGAAAAACGCCTCGCCTCCAAACGGCAGCAGGTTGGGACCGCCCGCTTGGTGGAGGATGCCGATCAGGTTCACCGCGACGTCCGCGCCCTCAAGCGCCGCCGCGATCGACCGCCTGTTGCGCAACGTCGCCTTCACCAGTTGGATTTGCCCAACGTCGCCGAGCGGTTTGAGAAAATGGGCGAGCTGCGGCTTGCGCACCGCGACGCGCACCCGGTAGCCGCGCTTGGCGGCCTCGCGCACCACATGCCGGCCGAGAAACCCCGACCCGCCGAAAACCGTGATCAGCTTATCGCCCATGGATCGCTCCCGCCCTCGCCGCGCGCGCCGGCCGCCGGCGCATAGACTGCGAATGCGCTCTATCGGAAATCGAGGCCCCGTTCAACGAGCGCGCAGCCGCATGGCGCTTGGGCCAGCGCCCTCAGCGTTTCACCTTTAAGGCGGCCGCAATGGAGCCGACGCTCGCCGCCGACAAGCCCGAATTGACAAACCGGCGCCGGCTCCCGTACCACCGCGGCTCTTCAACGCCGCGCGCCCAGATGGCGGAATTGGTAGACGCGCCAGCTTCAGGTGCTGGTGTCCGTATGGACGTGGAGGTTCGAGTCCTCTTCTGGGCACCACTTCAATATCCAGTGACATCGTGAGACGTCCGAAGAGCCGCAGAAATCTGCGGCTTTTTTCGTATTGGCGTCCAAAGATGTCCAACAGGGTTTATTGGTATCCGAGCGGTTTGTTGGTACTTTCGAGAAGGCGGCGGTTGAAAACATATTCAACGCGATCGCCACAGCGCGCGCAGAAATCGACCCCACCGCCAGTCTCAAAGGCGCTTTGACGTCGCCCGTCGCTACCCCGCGCGCGGCCCTCACGAAAATGGAAGACTTCGCCAAACTCGTCCGAGCCATCTGGACCTACGATGGTGGGCCGACCACACGTACCGGGCTGCAGCCTCTTGCGCTGCTCTGCCCACGTCCGGGCGAGTTGCGCCAGGCGCGCTGGGCGGAGTTCAATCTCGACGAGGCGGTTTGGGTGATCCCGAAAGAGCGCACAAAAATGCGTCGGGAGCATCGCAAACCCCTCTCTGGTTTGGCGATCAATATCCTAACGGAGTTGCGCAAATTGACGGGTTCCGGCCCGCTCGCGTTTCCAGCAAGCCATACGACCCAGCGGCCGATGAGTGAAAACACGCTCAACACGGCGCTTAGACGACTCGGGTTTTCGGCCGACCTGGCGACGTCGCACGGCTTTCGCGCGTCTGCCTCTTCTCTCCTAAACGGAAGCGGGAAATGGTCGCCCGACGCTGTCGAGGCAGAACTCGGCCACGTCGGCGCCGACCAAGTTCGCCGCGCCTACCACCGCACGACCTATTGGGAAAAACGCGTCCGGATGACGGAATGGTGGGCCGACAAAATCGCTGCCTGTGCCGCGGAGCGACCGCCCAGTTCGAGTCTGGCGAGACACTCGTCGAATCGTCCAAATAAGAGGGTCGGTGTGTAACAAGGTATGAAACTGTTTGATGAAGCTCATCAATCCTTGGGGGCAAGATCCCATCGAGTACCTGGTCCGAGGGAAGTTCAGAGACGAGGCGAACGCGTTGTCCGTTGGCCGTAATCCCCACTTCGTGACTTGGGACGGCACCAAAACGTTTCTGGGCGATTCTCCCTTAGCTAAGAAATCCATGAAAAATCGCGAGCTAATCCTTCGCGCTGCAAGAACGAAAACCAAGAGCATTAATATACAGTCTACGGAGTTTTTAAGTCGGGCATCATAGATCAGCCTCAGTCTGCCAGCGGACTTGATCGCAGTCGTCTAGCAAGTTTAGAGTCATGTGCTGGATCCAATTGATGATTTGCCTGAAACTTCAGTGTCGCCCCCATCGTTTGGTAACGATGACCGCGGTGATCAAAAAACTCTAAAAGCCCGTGAGTGGTACAGCTTGCTGAAGATCGTGGTCGGTTTGGCGATGCATCATTACCGCCATGATCCGGGCGCGTCGCGCAACTCTACGCCGCGTCGGATTTCTGATGACTGAGCGCAACTTGGCATTTCCATTTACGAGGATGACGAAACCCCGATGGCGCAGCCACCTTTTATGTAACCATGGGATTGGCTCCGATGGAAGGCCGATCCGGCTATAGCCTCCGCACAGCGGAGGCCGGATTGGCCGGGCGGATTGTTTCCGGGGCCGGCGGTCTGTACCCCGATGATGTGTGTGGGCGCGCGGTGTTGTAATGGCTTCGCCAGTTTTCGATGATGATTTTTGCCTCCATTAGATGATTGAAAAGCTCTGGTTTCAGGCACTCATCCTGCAGTCGGCTATTCAACGATTCCTTGTATCCGTTCCCCCATCGGCTGCCTGGTTCGATGTTGAGTGTTCTCGCGCCGATCATTGACAGCCACTCTTGGACGGCTTTGGCTCGAAACTCTCCGCCATTGTCGCTGCGAATGTGTTCGGGGACGCCGCGTCCCACCATCAACTCGCCGAGCACTTCTAATACATTCTGGCTATTGAGACGACGCGCGACCTTGATCGCGAGGCATTCCCGCGTGAACTCGTCGATCACTGTGAGCATGCGAAACTTGCAACCATCACGGGTGCGGTCCTGAACAAAATCATACGCCCATACATGGTTTCGATATTGTGGCCGGAGCCGCATGCACGAGCCGTCATTCAGCCATAGTCTTCCTCGTTTCGGTTGTTTTTGCGGTACTTTCAGGCCCTCGCGCCGCCATATCCGGAAGACGCGCTTGTGGTTTACGCGCCAGCCGTCAGCACGAAGAAGCGCCGTGATCCGCTTGTAGCCATAGCGGCCATAACGGACCGCCAACTCGATGATCGCGGATGTCAGCGCGTCTTCATCATCACGCCTCTTCGGCTTGCGCCATTGCGTCGAACGGTGTTGACCGAGAATGCGGCAAGCCCGGCGTTCGGAAACGCCGAGCTTCTCTACCGCACGATCCACACATGCCCGACGGCGCGAGGGCGTCAGAAGTTTCCCGACGCAGCTTCCTTCAAAATCGCCTTGTCGAGTTCCGCGTCGGCCAGAAGCCGCTTCAACCGGGCGTTCTCTTTCTCCAGGTCTTTCAGCCGCTTGGCCTGATCGACTTTCATGCCGCCATATTCGCGCCGCCACCTGTAATACGTAATCTTTGTGACGCCGAGCCGGCGAATGACTTCGCCGACACTGACGCCCTCGGCGAGATAAACCTCAGCCTCGCGCAACTTCGATATGATTTCCTCAGGGCGATAACGCTTTCCAGACATTCTCCATCTCCTTGAATGCAGCCATTTGTTTCCTTGTTCGTGGCTACGTTCAAAGGGGGCGGGTCAGAAGGCTTGAAGCTCTGCGGGCGTGTTCGGTGGCTGGTCTCCGCGCTGTCGTTGAAGCACTTTTGAGACAGTACTCGACCGAGGCATAATTTGCAGAAGGGTAGGTATCATCGCATTTAAGTTTATTGCTTCGGCTTTCGCAGCTTCGGAAACTTCA
>JBCDJH010000077.1:0-7938 GCA_038747965.1 Pseudomonadota bacterium | reverse complement strand
GTAAACCTCGCAAAGGCCCACTGGTTGTCATCAACCGTTGCAGTGATTTCAACGGTCACGTCGGTCGTGTCTTCGGTGATAACGGAGGGTGACACGGTAATGTCCGCCAACCGCAGGCCGTCACGGGCAAGAATCGCGTCGGCACCGGTAACCGTGTCCAGACCTCCGCGCCGTCGGACGTTTTCCCCACCAAAGACGGGCATGTGCTGGTCCACACCGTCGGCGACGGGCTGTTTCGCCGGTGGGCCGAAATGGTGGGCCGCCCAGATCTTGCGGACGACCCCGCCTATCAGGGCGATCAGCGCAGAGGAGATGCGCGGGACGCGCTTTGCGAGATTATGGGCGAATGGTGCGCCGCGCGCTCCACGGGCGAAGCGCTGGAGGCGCTGGAGGCCGCGGGCGTGCCCTGCGGCCCCGTCGCCACCATGCAGCAGGCGCTGGACAATCCCCAGGTGGCGGCCATGGCCTTCTTTAAGTCCGTCGCCTTCCCCGGCGCGCCGCGGCCCGCGCCCGTCGCGGACTTGCCGATCGACTTTTCGGATCTGGAGGCGGGCGTTCAAGGCCGCCCCCCTCTCCTCGGCGAGCACACGCGGGAGACGCTGCTTCAGGTTGGATATAGCGAGGCTGAAATCGATGCGCTGCAACGCGATGGGGCGATCTGAAGCGCCACGACGCCGTTACCGAAAAAACAGTCATGTCTGTTTTTCTTTAACTCCCTGATAGGGCGTGATACCGTTTAACAGGACTTGCGGAAGGACGACGCCAATGATGGATTCGCAGACCGTCGAGAAGATCAAAGCCGGCATGGCTTATGAGAAGGCGCGCAACGGGCCGCCGGAGGGGTTTCCAGCCCTCCCGCCAATTCCAAGCGGCCGTTATGTCGACGAAGACTTCAACGCGCTTGAGTTCGACCGCATGTGGAAGCGCAGCTGGGTCTATGCGTGCCATTTGGACGAGTTGCCGGAGCCCGGCAGCTTTGTTTTGTGGAAAAAGCTGGGCTCGCCAATCCTCATCATCCGCGGCAAGGACGATGTGGTGCGCGCCTTCTACAACACATGCCGGCACCGGGGCGGCCCGCTTGTCAAAGAAGACCAGGGGCGCCGGAATTTGTTCGTATGCGGCTATCATGGCTGGAGCTACGATCCGCAAGGCAATTTGATCGCCGTGCGCGATGAGCGCGACTTTCCGGACTTTGACAAATCCTGCCTCGGGCTCATTTCCGTCCGCTGCGAACGGCTCGGCAATTGGGTGTTCATCAATTGCGACGAAGACGCCGAGCCGTTGCTCGATTATCTCGGCGCCGTCGGCGTCGCCATGCAGGAATTTCAGCCGGACATGATACGCCTCGCCCACAAGGCGGAGTTCGAGGTCAACTGCAACGTAAAGGTTCTGTTGGACGCGTTTCTTGAGACCTACCATCTGAAGTCAATCCATCAGCAGACGGTGGATCGTTTCCTTGACCATCTCGGCACCACGATTGAGCTGTGGCCCGGCGGTCACTCGCGCATGGTGACGCCCAACCGGCGGCCGGAGTGGAAGGACCCAGGCGTCGCCGGGTTGCCAGAAACCGAGACGGTTGGCGAAATCGCCCGCGACAACAACGTGTCCTACAACATCTATCCCAACATCGTTTGCCCGCCCTCGCCAACGGGCATGCCCTTCATTCTCTTCTGGCCCAAGACCATCAACACCATGACGCTTGAATGCGTTTGGTTTTCGCCGGATTGGGGCGATGGGCCGCTTCCGGACATTTGGGAACAGCGGGTCGGGAACTTCGAGCGCATCATCGAAGAAGACACGCAGTTCGCGCCTCAGATCCAAGAGTCGGTGGAGTCGGACGGCTTTAAGGGCATCCCCCTCTCCTATCAGGAGCGGCGCATCTACCATTGGCACGAGGAGCTGGACCGCCGCATCGGCGATAAGGCGGGCGAAGACGTGCGGGTTGAGCCGATATTGTCGCCCTTTGTGGAGACGCCGCTCGCCCGCTCGGCGGCGGAATAGTCTCGGTTGGCCGCGGAATTTGGCATACTGAGCATTGGGGCCTACGTTCCCAGCAATCGCATCCCGCGCGCCAGCATTTTTGACGCTGTCGGCTGGGCCCAAAGCGGCCTCAAAGGCCTCGCGAAGGGCGAGCGCGCCTACGGATCCTGGGACGAAGACGCCATCACGATGGCGGTTGAGGCTGCGCGCAGCGCCTTAGCGGACCGCCAGGACCTCACGCCGGACGCCATTTGTTTCGCCTCCACCACCGCGCCGTTCTTGGATCGTCAGAATGCGGGCGTGGTCGCCGCCGCCTTGGACGCGCCGCGCGAGATTTCAGCGTTCGACGTCTCGGGCTCCCAGCGGGCCGCAACATCGGCGCTCATTCGGCTGGCGGACCGGCGGGACGGCGTCTCACTCCTCGCGGCCAGCGACCGGCGACCGACGAAGTCGGCAAGCGCCTTGGAGATGCTGTCGGGCGACGGCGCGGCCGCCGCCATCCTCGGGATCGGCGACCCGATCGCCGTTCTGCTCGGCGCGCACTCCACCAGCGCCGATCTCGTCGATCACTACCGCACGTCTGAGACGGGCGCCGATTATTCGCTTGAGGATCGATGGTTTCGAGACGAAGGGGTCGTCAAACTCGCCGCCGCCACCATCCCGCCGCTTCTAGAGCGGGCCGGCCTGTCGCCGAAGGATTTGGACCACATTATCGTTCCCGTTCCGAACAGCGCCATGGCTCGCGCGGCCGTCAAAGCAATCGGTGCGCGGCCAGAGACGTTGGCGGACGGTTTGCAAGGCGCATGCGGCCACACCGGCGCGGCGCATCCCCTTTTGCTGCTTGCCCATACGCTCGAGACCGCAGCGCCGGGCGCAAAAATCCTGATCGCCGCCTTCGGCCAGGGGTGCGATGCAATCCTGCTGGACGTGCGCGAGGCCGCCCGCGATCTGCAGCGCCGACGCGTTGTCTCGGCACAATTAGAGGCCCGGCGGGTTCAGGAAAACTATCCTCGGTTTCTTGTCGCCAACGGATCATTGGATGTCGACTGGGGCATGCGCGCAGAGCGCGACAACCGGACGGCTCAGAGCGTCGCCTACTCCAAGAGCCGGGATATTTACGGCTTCGTGGGCGGACGATGCCGTGTCTGCGGAACACCGCAATTTCCGAAGTCCCGCCGCTGCGTTAATCCGGACTGCGGGGCGCTGGATAGCCAGGATGATTATCGCTTCGCCGACAGGCCAGCGCGGGTGAAATCCTTCACCGAGGACTGGATGGCCTTTACGCGAGAGCCGCCACTGCTTTACGGCAACGTCTCCTTCGAAGGCGGCGGCAACGCGTTTATTGAGATGTGCGGATTTGGCCCGGGCGAGTTAAAAATCGGCAGCCCGCTGCGCATGGCGTTCCGCATCAAGGACATTGACGCGCAGCGGGGATTCCATCGCTATTTTTGGAAGGGCGCGCCAGCATGGGAGGCCGCCGATGGCTGAGGGCGTCCGAGACAAGGTGGCGATCATCGGCATGGGTTGCAGCCGCTTCGGCGAGCGGTGGGACGCGCGGCCGGAAGACCTTGTCACAGAAGCGTTTGAAGAGGCCATCGCCGACGCCGGGCTGGACAGAACCGACATAGAAGCCGGCTGGTTCGGGGTCTTTTACGACGAACAGAATGTCGGCAAATCCGCCTACCCGCTTTCTCAATATCTCCGCTTGCCGAATATCCCCGTGACGCGCGTAGAAAACCTATGCGCAACGGGTACGGAAGCTTTGCGCGGCGCCGCCTACGCCGTCGCGGCCGGGGCCTGCGACATCGCCCTCGCTATGGGATGCGAGAAGCTGAAAGACACCGGGTTCAGCGGCCTTCCGGAGCGCACCAAAGGCACATTTGAAGATCTGTACCAACCCAACTTTACGCCGCCGGGCGCCTTCGCGCAGCTCGGCGCCGCCTACGCCCACAAGCATGGGCTGGCGATGGAGGACTTAAAGCGGGCGATGGCGCATGTCTCCTGGAAGAGCCATGAGAACGGCGCGTTGAACGAGAAAGCGCACCTACGCCGACGGCTCTCGATGGAGCAGATCCTGGACGCGCCCATGATTTCCTACCCGCTCGGCGCCTATGATTGTTGCGGCGTATCTGACGGAGCGGCGTGCGCCATCGTCACCCGGCCAGAGATCGCCCGCAGCCTCGTGGGCGATCGCTTCGTCACGATTAAAGCGCTCCAACTCGCCCCTTCAAACGGGGTGGAGATGGGCCATCAATCCTGGGACGGCGCCCATACGCTGACGACCCGGAAAGCCGCAAAGCGCGCCTATGAAGAGGCGGGCGTCTCAGATCCGAAGACGGACATATCGCTGACGGAGGTGCATGATTGCTTCTCCATCACCGAACTTGTCATCATGGAGGACCTCTTCCTCTCCGGCGAAGGCGAAGCGCCGCGCGATATTCTGGACGGACGTTACGACGCGTCCGGCCCCATTCCGTGCCAGATTGATGGCGGCCTTAAATGCTTCGGCCATCCGATCGGCGCGTCTGGCCTTCGCATGGCCTACGAGATTTACCTTCAGCTCCTCGGCCGCGCGGGAGAGCGCCAGTTGCGGGATCCGAAGTTCGGCCTCGCCCACAATCTTGGCGGCATTCCAAATCGGAACGTCGCCGCAATCGCAATATTCGGACACAATGAATAACAGGTGTACTGATGGATAAACCAACCCATAGCGGCTCGCTTCGGGCGGTCCCCACTGAAGCTGGCGATAACGTCACGCCGATCAGAGACTATTCGGGCTTCACCATCGAAGACCTCGCCAACGCGCCCACCGTCTACCGCGAGGGGCTTTTGGAAGGCAAAACGACCGTCATCTCGGGCGGCGGCAGCGGCATGGGGCGCGCCATGGCGGTGCTGTTCGCAAGGCTGGGCGCCAATGTGGTGATTTGCGGCCGGCGCGAGGAAAAACTCTCCGAAGTGCGGGACGGCGTCAAAACCCATTTGGGGCTCGACATTAGCTACAAGCCGCTCACCATCCGCGATGCGGACAGCGTCGATATCTTCATGGAGGAGACCTTCAAGAAGTTCGGGCCTATCGACCTCCTCATCAACAGCGCCGGCGGTCAGTTTTCTCAAGACGCGATCGATTTTTCCCGGAAAGGCTGGCTCGCTGTCATCGACACGAACCTCAATGGCACCTGGTGGATGATGCAGGAGGCGGCGCAGCGCTGGAAGCGCGCGGGCGCGCCGGGCAACATCATCAACATTGTGGCGACCGTGGAACGCGGGATGCCGCAGTCGGCGCATTCCTGCGCAGCGCGCGCCGGCGTGATTTATCTGTCGAAGACCGTCTCCACCGAATGGGCGCCCTTGAAAATTCGGGTGAACTGCATCGCTCCGGGCGCCATCGAAACCGAAGGCGTGACCCAGTATCCCGGCGACGCGCTGAAAGACTTCCCCATGGCGAACCCCATGAAGCGATTTGTCGATGTGTGGGATATCGCCGAGACTGCCGTTTATCTCGCCGCCCCGTCCTCAAAGTTCGTAACCGGCGAAGTGATCACCGTGGATGGCGGAATGTCCCAATACGGATGGGTGTGGCCAATTGGCAAACCAGATTACTTCAAGGACTGAGGAGGAGCCGAAATGAGCGCCACCCATCTCGCCCGTATCCCCCGCGCCGAGCTATCGCCGGAGATTGGAACCGCTTGGGATAAGCTAAATGAGCTGACCGGCGAGCCCGCCTTTGTTGAAGCGTTCGCGAACGCGCCCGAGCTTCTCAACTTCGTTATGGGGGAGTTCTATGGGAAGATCTTCTTCGAAGGCCGTGTCGCCAATCGGTACAAGCAACTCGTGCGCCTTTATTTGTCGATGACGCACGGGTGCCTCACCTGCAACAAGCAGAATGTGCCGGGCAGTCTCGAAGCGGGCGTCAGCCAGGCGCAGGTTAATGCGATTACAGAATTCGAAACAGGCCCGTTCGACGCCGCCGAAAAGGCCGTTTTGCGCTATGCGGCGCAAATGGCGCTCACCAATCCGGACGGCCTCATGAACGAAGCGCTTTACGAGGACCTTCGCGCGCATTTTGACGATGCGCAGATCTGTGAGCTCGGAACCGTGATGGCCGTTATCGGCGGGATGGCGAAGCTTTCCTTCGTCCTGGGGCTCGTGGAGAAGGAGCCTTACTGCGCGTTCGCGGGCGCCGCTGAGTGATCCGCCTTAGAGCCGCTTACGTCTGATATGATTCAGTTCTGCGGCCGCAAACGGCTCTAAGTCTTTGTTTGTGCGAATTGCGAAGGCGAAAACGGCGAGCTGCTTATCCTGAAATTCGCTCTAGAAGTTCACAATCGCGCCGCCATCCACATTGAGCCCAACGCCAGAGATGAATTGCGCTTCCTCCGTCGCAAGATAAACGGCCGCGGCGGCCACATCGTCTGGCTGACCGAGCCGTCCAACAGGCGCCTTCTCTTCCCAGTAGCGACGGAACGTTTCGTCTTCGAAGAAGGGCGCGGACAGCGCGGTGACAATCGCGCCAGGCTGAATGTAGTTCGCTGTTATTCCATATTGCCCAAGATCGACGGCCATAGACTTGGTCATGCCGGCCACAGCGTGCTTTGATGTTCCATAGACGAACAATCCTGGTCCCGCCATATCGGACATGATGGACCCGAGGTTGATGATACGCCCGCCTTCGCTTTTCTTCATATGAGGGATCGCTGCACGCGACAGCTTGAACATCGCCGTCACGTTCACGCCCATAATCTGATCCCAGAGATCGTCGGAGGTCGTCTCAATCGTACTACCGGTGGCGACGCCGGCGTTGTTGACGAGAATATCGAGACCGCCAAGATCAGCGGTGGCGGACTCGACGATGGCCTCTGCCGCGCCCGCTTCCGTGATGTCGCGCTCAAGCATATGAGCGTCGCTCACCTGGTCAAAGGCTTCGGAAAGTCCCTTCCCCGGCAGATCTACGCAAGCCACATGCGCGCCCTCTTGCAAGAACGCCTTGGCGATCGCTTCGCCGATACCGCTCGCGGCGCCGGTGACAATGGCGCGCCGCCCGGTGAGGCGACCTGTGAGCCGCCCCGTTAGTCCACCGGCGGCAGGCGCCTGTGTTGGGGCGGGCTCTCTATCGTCATCATGCCGCTTTTTCTGTGACGGCTCTTTCTTTCCACCAAAAATCATTCGTGCAGCTCCATTCCGTCATCCGGTCCATGGGCGAAGAAGAACGAAAAAGCCGGCTGCGAACAGCCGGCTTCTCCGTTCCCATCCCCGTTGAGCGGAGGCGAGCGCTAGTAGCGCGCGCCGACCTCAATGCCATAGGCGCGGGGCTCGCCATACTGGCTGAAGATCCACAACGCCGCCACCGGCTGGGACGACACGCGGTAGCGTTTATCGAGCAGGTTCCGTCCGTACAGGCGCATAAACCAACGGTTGTCCTCGTCGGCGATCTCCGCTGTCGCGGTCATGAGCGTCCGCGCGTTCAGCGTGGTGTCGAACTCAGACCCCAAGTCGGAGTAAGCAAAGACCTGAGCGTCTTCATAGTTCACCGTCAGGCCGCCGCGGAACACCATGTTGTTGGCGATGGGTTGCTCATAGCGCCCATAGATCGTATAGGTGAACTCAGGCGTCCGGGTGAGCGGCCGGCCGGAGAAGTCGACGTCGATATCGCCGTCAAAGTCGGTGTCAGCCTCGAAGCTGTCAAACACTCCATCTTGCCAGGAGAAGTTACCGCCAAGGGTGACGCCTTCAATCGGCGTCGACCATTGGGCCTCCAACTCAACGCCATAAACGTCAAGCTCAGCCGCGTTGAAGAACCGCGTTTCTTGGAACTCGACGCCCTGGCTATTGGTGAGCGTCGCCGCAATCTGACGCTGGGCGTCCTTATACCGAGAAAGGAACACCGTCGGATTGAAGCGCACCGTTCCATCGAAGAAGTCCGTCCGGAAACCAGCCTCGTAGGATGTCACAATCTCCGGG
>JBCDJH010000076.1:0-7983 GCA_038747965.1 Pseudomonadota bacterium | reverse complement strand
TCACGCTCGCATCCGACGATGTCACGGTAGAGCGTGAGATCGGAGAGGGCGGCCAGCCGGCGGCGGGCGGCGTCGAGGCCGCTTTGACTTACGGCGACGCCCGTCAAGGCGATCTCCCGGCCCTCAAGCGCGACCCGGCCAGTTTTGAGTTCAGCCAACGCTTCAACCGCGGTCTGGGCGGCGAGCCCCCAGTCCTCGGGCGCGGCGGACGAAACCGTTGATTGATCGACAATCGGGGCGGAGAACAGGGCTTTCGCCCGCCGCATGACATCGCGGCGCGGGCCTTCTCCGGGCGGGGCTTGACCGGCCATCGTGATGCGGTCCGGCGCGCGCGCCACCGACCAGTTAAAGGGCCGCCGCTCGGCGTCGTCGGGCATTTCGACGGCCGCGACCTTCACGCGCGTCACGCCGCCAAAGACAGCGCCGCCCGGTCCCGCGGCCTTGATGGACGCGATCACGGCGTCGCGCCGCGCAATCGCGCCCGGGGCTTTGCCGAAGAGCTCGACAACCTGGCCGTCCGCCCGTGGGCGCGCCCAGGTCGCCCCCTCGATCTTGAGGCTTTGCTCAACGGCGTCTTGCAGCTCCGACTGGACGGCGGCGGCCGACCACGGAGATGGGCCCCAATGGACCACCACGACGCCCCACAAAAGGAACGCCGCCGCGCCAATCGCCCATTTCGATGGATTTCGCATAAATGCGCCGATCCGTCCTCTGCGCGCCGCCGATCGCGGGCAGTGCGCAAAAGTAACCGGCGGCTTGAAACCGCGCCAGTTCGGGTCGATCGCTTAGGATGTCATTGACGCACGCGCTCTTATTGCGTGCGCCAACAGGATGGAGCCGTACGATGGAGCTTTGGCGGCTCGCCTAGCGCGGGGCCAAAACCATGGTCATTTGGCGGCCCTCAAGCCGCGGAAACGCCTCAACCTTGGCCCACTCTTCGAAGTCAGCTTGGACGCGTTTCAGAAGATCGGCCCCGCGGTCTTGGTGAGCCATCTCGCGGCCGCGAAAGCGTAAGGTCACCTTCACCTTGTCGCCATCTTCAAAGAAGCGGCGCATCGCCTTCGCCTTCACATCGTAATCATGCTGATCGATGTTGGGGCGCATCTTGATCTCTTTGATCTCGACGATCTTTTGTTTCTTGCGCGCTTCGTTCTTCTTTTTCTGCTGCTGATATTTGTATTTGCCGTAGTCCATCAGCTTGCAGACAGGCGGGTCAGCGTTCGGCGAGACCTCCACGAGGTCGAGTCCAACGGAAGCGGCGAGCTCAATGGCGTCTTCGGTGTCCATCACGCCGCGTTTTTCACCGGCGTCGTCGATGACGAACACCTGGGGCAGTGTGATGGCTTCGTTTACGCGCGGTCCCTCAGGACGGCTGGGCGGGGCGGCGAAAGGTCTGCGGGCTATTCGCAAGTCTCCTATGGCGAGTTTCAGCGGCGCGATTAAAGATACAAAATGTTCACGTTCGATTACAGCGAACGCTCAATTCGTTAACCGCTGGGGACGACGTATGGCTGGGCGCGCGCTGCGTCAAGACGCAGCAGCCCGCAAGCCGCCCGGCGGCAAGGCCTGTCCGTCCGCACCGTTCAGGCCCGCCGTCGCGGCGGAGAGATGTCCGGCGTTGCGCAAGGTTTGCATGACGTCTTCGACGCGGATCTCTTCAAGGGCGTTTGCGGTGACGGTGACGATCGCGCGGCCACGCGGCGGATGCGCCGACGCCCCGCCATTGGCGATCAGCATGAGACCGGGGCAGCCGATCGACGCAATGAGCCGAGAAGGGGCCGTTTCGTCGCCGACGAAGCAGACCGCCCCATCGGCGAGCGCGGCCAGCTGCAGCAAATCAGTCTTCCCGACGAGATTGACGGCGCTGGCTGAGCGGCGCGCCACGTGATCGCCGATGGCTTGCTTTTCAACGCCCCCCACAAGCACCGGGGTAATCCCCATCTCCTTGAGCGCATCGGCAAGCCGCGCATATTGGCCGGCCGGCCATCGCCTAGCCTCTTCTGAAGCCGGCGCGAGCAGCACATAAGGTTTGGCCACCCCGTACCAGCTCGGTTGCATATTGGCCGCGTCTTTACGAGCGGAGAGGGCCCACCGCAAATCTGCGGCGCGGTCGGCGACGCGCACATTGGCGACGCGAAGCTGCGCCAGGAAGCGCTCGCCTGCATCGAGCGACGGCGCGCTCTTGTCGGGCGCATAGCGCAAGGACGCGCCCGCCGCGGCGCCGGACCACGCCGGGGCGAACGGCTTTAAGCCGCGAAGAACCCGCGCGCTCTCCGCCGAATTGTCCAGATCGTAAACACGCGTGAATTTCTCGCGTTTGATCCGCCCTACCAGGCGCTTTCGATCGTCGGCGGCATCAAGAGCCGCATCGGCCCAAACCACATCGAAGTAGGGCGCAGCCTTCGCCAGGCGCGCCAGCGTCGGCCCGGTCGCCAGGGTGATCTGAGCGCCCTTATGGGCGTCGCGGATTGCTTCGAACGCCGCATCGGCCCCGACAAAATCGCCAAGCCCCTGCGCCTTGACGATCAGGATCTTCTCTTGCCGTTTTCGACCAAACACGTCGGTTCCTCTCTTGCGCTTAGCGCGTCAACAGATCGGCGTAGACGCGCAGCGTCGACGCGCACATTTCGTCAGCAGAGTAAAGCGTCTCCGCGCGGCGACGGGCGGCGTCGCCCATCCGCGCCCGGCGCGCTCTGTCCATCTTCGCAAAATCGGACAACACGGCCGCAAGCGCCTCGGCGTCGCCCGGCGGCGTCCGCCAACCCGTCTCGCCCTGCAAAATCGTCTCGCGCGCCCCGCCATGATCGGCGGCGATGACAGGACGGCCCATAGCCTGGGCTTCAACCGCCACACGGCCGAACGCTTCCGGCCGGACGGACGGTGAAACGACCACATCGCTGAGCGACAGCGCCGCAGGCATGTCAGCGCAATGACCCACCATCTTCACCATGTCCCCCAGGCCGGCCGCCACAATCGCGACGCGCAACTCCTCCGCGTACGCATTCGGCTCCTTAACACCTCCCACCAACATAAACTGGAAGCGACCTTGTTGACCAGACTCCCGTAAGAGCTGCGCGGCGCGCACCGCCACATGCTGGCCCTTCCATCGCGCAAGGCGGCCTGGCACCGCAACGGCGATGCGCTGGCGGGGCGCCTCTTCATCGCCTGAGGCGGGCGGCGCGATCCCCCAAACCGATGCAAGCGCCGCCCGGCGCTCGGCCGTCACCGCGGCCTCGTCGAAGCGTTTCAAATCGACGCCCCGTGGGATCACGACGATCTTTGAGGGATCGGTTCGGTGCTCTGACAGAATCCGAGCCCTCGTGAAGTTGGAGTTGGCGATCACGACGTCGCCCCGCGCCATAACGCCATTGTAGAAGCGCTTCATCGCCGATCGCGCCTCATAGACGCCGTGGTAGGTGGTGACGAAGGGGACGCCCGCGCGGCGCGCGGCGAAAAGGGCGCTCCAGGCCGGCGCCCTCGATCGGGCGTGCAGGATTTGAGCGCCGCTCGTTTTTACGATGGCCGTCAAACGCGCGGCGTTTCGCCAGATGGTCCACGGGCTCTTAGAACTGAATGGCCCCGCATGAAGGACCGCGCCCAGCCCTTCTGCCTCCTTTTGCAGTACGCCGCCCTCCGTGGCCACGTGAGCGTGCGCGCCCGCCTCGACCAAGGCGTCGGCGACTTCGAGGGTGGTGCGCTCGGCCCCGCCCACATCAAGTCGCGGAATGGTTTGGAGCACCGCAGCGCCGCGTAGAACAGCAGCGGCGGCGGTCCTATTGACGGCGGAGCGCGAACCGTCGCCCATGAATGGCCCTTTCACTGTTGGGTGGGGGGGGAGTGCGTCGCTTATGGACGCGGCCGCCACGCGCGGCAAGCCGCCCAACTAGGGCGCGACGACAGGAGAAACGCCATGACGTCATCGCCGCAGGAAGCGCCAGCGCCGCACCGGTTCTATAAGCGCGCGAACGGAAACCGGCTCGCCTATGCTCAACATCCGGGCGGCGATGATTGCTTAAGCGGTCCCTGCGCGATTTGGCTTGGCGGACTGCGCTCCGACATGACCGGCGGCAAGGCGCTGGCGCTCCACGCCTGGGCGGAGAAACGAGAGGCCGCCTTCCTGCGGTTCGACTATCGCGGCCATGGGGCGTCGGACGGCGCATTCGCCGATTTCGTGCTCAGCGACTGGCTGGACGACGCCCTGACCATGATCGACGCCAAGACGGAGGGCCCCCTCATTCTATTCGGCTCGTCCATGGGGGCATGGTTGGCTTTGCATTGCGCGCTGCGGCTCAGCGAGCGAATTGCAGGCCTTGGCCTCATCGCCCCGGCGGCGGACTTCACCGAACGTCTGATGCGCCCATCGCTCACCGAGGCTCAAAGCGCGGCGCTTCAATCCCAAGGGTATTTTGACGAGCCGTCCGAGTATGACGAAACGCCCATGCGCATCACCCAGCGTCTCCTTGAGGACGGCGCAGGGCTCAGCCTGCTCGACCAGCCCCTTCACATCCAGGCGCCGGTTCGGATCCTGCAAGGCATGCGAGATGAGGCGGTCCCATGGCGCCATGCGGCGCTGATCGCCGAGACCTTGAGCGGCCCGGATGTGACGCTCACTTTGTCGAAGGACGGAGACCACCGGCTTTCCGACCCCGCCAATCTGCAACGGCTGATCGCGATGGCGGACGAGTTGTTCGAGCGCACGGGGCGCCTCGCGCCCCCGGCTGCTCAGACCGCTTAATCTTCGTAAAACTTCGCCTCGATGAGCCCGACGAGGGCAGCGACCGCCTCCTCCGCCTCGGGCCCTTCCGCGGAGATGCGCACCTCAACGCCGCGTCCCGCGCCCAACATCAAAAGGCCCATTATGGAGGAGCCGTTCACCGTTTCCTCGTTACGGGCGACGGTCACGACAGCGTCGAATTTGCAGGCGGTTTCAACAAACTTGGCCGCGGCCCTGGCGTGCAGCCCGCGTTCATTGGCGATCCGCGCGGTGCGGCTGGGAGCCTCTGCGGACAAGGCCTAATTCTGCTTCTGGCCGGAGAGAACCCAGGAAGCGATGTTGATGTATTTGCGGCCGGCGTCTTGAGCCCCGGCGACGGCCTCTTCGAGAGACTGTTCGTCCCTTACGCTCGCCAGCTTGATCAGCATCGGCAAATTGATGCCGGCGATCACTTCGATATTGGCTTTCTCCATAATCGAGATCGCCAGATTCGATGGCGTACCGCCGAACATATCGGTGAGAAGGATCGCGCCGTCGCCCTCATCCACGCTCTGCGCGGCGCTGAGAATGTCTTTCCGCCGCCGCTCCATATCGTCGTCCGCGTCGATGCAAACGGCGACCATGTTTTTTTGGGGGCCTACGACATGTTCGGTGGCGGCGACAAACTCTTCAGCGAGGCGCCCATGGGTGACGATTACGAGGCCAATCATAAGGGTAAGAACATCCCGCCGCGTGGTTCACGCCGTGCGCGTCATTAACTTCTCGCGTCATCGTCATCATTGTGTCGCAAAAGTCCACCCAAAAGAGCCGCAACAGAGGCGCGAATCTTCGCTGGCGCGGACGCCTCAAACGGGTTGAGGGCGAACACTGGAAGACGGGCCCCTGAAAGCCCTTCAAACGTGCGGTGCGCCGGCTCGGGCAAGCGGCGGGGAGACGCGCTTAAATCGAACGCGGCGACAAGCGTCACGCGCGCTTCCAAGACCATCTCCAGCAGCCCAACGCCGCGCACCTCAAGCCATGGCGGCAGCGCTGGCGGTGCGGATGCGATCATATCGTCGGCCTCCGTCCGTAAATCGACTTGGTCGTCGGCCACCAGCCGAGCGCGCTGATAAGGACAACTGTCTAGAAGGCGGAGCGCCAGATCGGACTTCCCCGCGCCGGACGGGCCTAGGAGCAGCACGCCGGCCAACGGCCCCTCCAGGCTGGGCGCCAGAGCGACGCATACGCCGTGTACCCGCACTGAGGCCATCTCGCCGATCAGTGAGCCGCGCGCGCCTGGCGCGCCGGCAGCTCAACGCACAGGCGGGCCCCACGCCTCGCGCCATCTGGGTCGCTCGGGTCCTCCAAGACGTTCTCCGCCCAAATCCGCCCGCGATGGGCCTCAACGATCTGCTTCGAAATGGCGAGGCCAAGGCCTGAGTTGGAGCGCGCCGTCGCCGTCGGCGGACGGTCCGAATAGAACCGTTTGAAAATCGCCTCCAAGTTCTCAGGCGGAACCCCGGGGCCCCGGTCTTCAACCTCAATGCGGACGGTGCGCCCACCGGCGTTAAGCTCGGCGTGGACGCGAACAGCCTCGCCGGGGACGTTAAATGAAAGCGCGTTATCGATCAGATTGCGAAACACCTGCGCAAGGTTCTCTGGCGCGCCGCGCACCATGAGGGGCGGCTCGCCCGCATCGGCGCCTTCGAACGCCACGCGCGGGGCGCCCGGCGCCGGCGCCCCGTCGTCGCCCTCGAAGGCGGCGGCGTAGGACTGCACGATGCCCGCCAACAAGTCGCCGACATCGAGGATCTCAAACCGCTGCCGGGCTAACTCCGCATCAAGGCGCGAGGCGTTGGAGATATCGGTAATCAACCGGTCCATGCGCGTGACGTCATCTTGGATCACCGCCATCAGTTTGGCGCGGGCCTCATCATCCTTGGCGATCGACAACGTTTCGATGGCAGAACGAATGGACGTGAGCGGATTCTTGATCTCATGCGCGACGTCGGCGGCGAATTGCTCGATGGCTTCGAGGCGGTCGAACAAGGCTTCGGTCATCGCCTGAAGCGACACGGAAAGATCGCCGATCTCGTCTTTGCGCCGCGTGAAGTCCGGTATGCGAATGCGATCCTGGCGGCCGACCCCGGCCCGCACCCGGTCCGCCGCCTTCGCGAGCTGTTTGATCGGTTGGGCGATGAAGGCCGCGAGCGCGATCGACGACGCCATGGTGGCCAGAAACGCAATGATGAAGACTGGCAAGATAGCGAGCCGCGCTGCGTGCACGATTTCCTGAATGTCGCCGACCTCCAAGGTGACGACGCCGAGCACCGACTGGACGCGCTGGATCGGCGTCGACACGGAGACAATCAGCTCCTCCTTGTCGTTAAAGCGCACGGCTTCGGCCGGCTCGCCGCCAAGCGCGGCCTCCACCTCCTGGCCGACTCTCTGGGCGCGCGCCTCCGCCACCCAGCCCAACCACGGAAGCGACTCCCATCGGACATCGTCGATTAGGCCCTCGAACACAGCGAATGGGGAGCGGCTCTCGTCAACCACCGGGGGCAGCTCGTAGGCGATCACCCGGTCGTTCAAGATGCGGCTGTCGGCGATTAAAACGCCCTCGCTGTCATAGAGCCGGCCGCGAACGGACGAGCCTTTGAGCAGCGCCCAGAGCGCTGAGCGCGCGACCCGCAGGCGCGATCGGTTGTGCCAGAAGTGTCTCGCTCCTGGAGAGCGTCTCTCGGGCCCGCGGCGCTGCTGGAGTTCTCTCAGCGAGGGAGGCCGAAGCGGTCTCGTTCCTCTTCGGTCAGCGTGCGGGGGACGCGGAGGCGGGCGTCTTCGAGGGGGTCGATGGGGATGTTCTTCCAGCCGGGATCGACCTGGGAGAAGAGGGTCGAGTAGACGAGGTAGGAGCCGTTGCGGCTGGTGCCGAGCCACATGACGTTCTCGGCGTCGGGGAGGGTGCAGGAGAGGCGGGGCCTGGACGTCTGGATGGAGAGGACGGTGACGCGCTGTCGCTCGTCCCGGACGATGACGCTGAGCTTGTCACGAGAGAGGAGCACCTCTCTGACCTTGTGGTCGAACTGATACACGACCCGCTCGTTGCCGGAGCGCGACCGCTGAATCAGTCGTCCTTTCTGGTCCGCATAGACCAGCGTCGAAACGCCGACGAACGTGCCCGGAATGGCGCCCGGGGGAACGGGGAGACGACGGGGCTCCCCGTTCTCGAGGAGCCACCAAGAGACTGCGAGCGGCGCGTCGGCGCCGTCCGTGGGCAGCGAGGCAGCCGC
>JBCDJH010000075.1:0-8020 GCA_038747965.1 Pseudomonadota bacterium | reverse complement strand
CGAGTACGCAAGCCTCCACCCAATTGATGATCTCCGCGCGTCGATGGCGGTCGTCCAAGACGTCGCCGTCGACCCCCAGCCGCCATGCGGCGGACGCATCGTCCGCATGGGTTGTAAGCCGGTCATACAGGGCGGCGTGCGCGGCGCGCTCCTCCTCGGTGTTGAAGAACCCCTCGGAAATCATCGCCTTTCCGTAGAGGGTCCTCAGCATCGAGAGCTGCGCCATATCGAACTCCGGATGGTATTGGACCTCCCAAACCTCCGACGCGCCAACGGGAACGATCGCCGCTTGCACAGCGCTGTGGTCGTTTGACGCGAGGAGAACAGCGCCCTCCGGCATGCCGGAGACCACGTCATAATGAATGCACGGCGCGTCGAACACCGCGCGCTTGCCTTTGTAGAAAGGATGCGCGCGCCCCGCTTCGTTCAAAACGATTTTACGGGCGATGCCGATCTCGCGGCCATTCGGGCTCAGCGCCACCGAGCCGCCCGCCGCCATGACGGCGATTTGCAGCCCCCAACAGCTGCCTAAGATCGGGCCGCCCGTCTCCGCATAAGCGCGCACCACTTCGATTTGATTGCGCACTTCGAAGGTCTCGTCATAGGCGTGCAGCCCTGAGCCGCTGATGACGAGGCCAGCGTAATCGGAAAGCTGCGCGCCCGCGGGCAGATGCTGATCCCGGTCGGCGCCGTTTAGCACGTCAATCGGCAGATCTGGGAAATGCGCAGCGACCGCCTCGCCATAGACCTCGCTGGCCGACCGCACGCCGAGCGCCGCCGCCTTCTTTTGGGTGGCCAGCGTATTGCCTTCCAACATCAAGATCCGGGGGTGCGCCATGACTTCACCTTCTGCGCCGAGCTCAGAGGACGGGATGAACGTCGCCGATAGGCCGGCGCGGCGCCAGACGTCTGTGCGAATGCGGCCATTCGCGCAGCGTAGGAGAGGATCAGTTCATGTGCTCGTGCATGCCGCGGCGATAGCGCTGCGGCGGCACCCCGGCCCAGCGGGCGAACGCTCTAGAGAAGGTGCTGTGTTCCGAGTAGCCGAGCTTAAGCGCGAGTTCAGAGAGCGAGAGATCCTTGCGCGCGCGAAACTCCAACGCCGCGAGGCGCATCCGGCAATCATCGACAAGACCTTGATAGGAGAAGCCCTGCTCGGCGAGCTTGCGCCGTAAGCTGCGAGGCGAGAGCCCCATCTCGCGCGCGACGCGGTCTTGGCAGACGGCGCCTTCCAGAATCTCCGAGTAAATGATCTGTCGGGTGCGCGCCGTGATTGGGAGCGCCCGGCGGCGCGCCGCGAGCTGGCCCGACAGCGCCGTTAAATCCGCCGACTTTACGGGCTTCGAAATCGGGAAGCCGCAATCCAGCGCGCGCACCGGAAAGCGCAGCATGTTCGACGAGCCTCCGTAGGACACGGGCGCCTGGACAATCGAGCTTAGCTCTGCGTTGACGTAGTCCGCCTCCGCCTCGACTGTGATTTCGGCCTCGCTCCAAACATCCGGAGCGGCGGCGCGAATAAACGCCGCATAGGCCCCCAGCGAATACATGGCGTCTTCATGGCGCGGCCAAATGTCCGGATCGAGGATTCTGTAGCTTAGCGTCGCCATCCGCTCGTCCGCATCCAGGCGCAGGCTCGTCACGTCCTGAACGAGAGCGAAGTTCTGCGACAACCTCAAAAAGGCGACCCCCAGATTCGGCGCGCCTAGGATCGCCCGGCCAATACAACCGCGGGATTCATAATGCGCGCCGATGCCCGCAGCCCACGAACGCCCTGGCCCGCCCGGCGATTTTCCGGCTTTCTCCAGGAATGCGACAAACTGGCTGAGGTCGACGGTCTGCGCCACGTCGTCGACGGCCAGTGACGGCGCGTCGCAATCAATATCATCGCCATAGGCCGCCAGTACGGCGCCCCAATCGCTCAGCACCGACGCATCAACGCGCGCAAAGGTCGACATCCCGCCTCTCCCGTTACCTTGCGTTACCCCCAGAATGATTGGCCAATAATGCGGTGTCACGCAACTGACGCAAAGTGCCGAACTGCAACAGCTGGCCCAGCAAAACACCAGATGGCCGATTGACGCTTGCGCGGCGCCGTGCAACGCGAGCGGGCTTGTCCGGATGGGCCAAGCTGCGCGTTTCCGCGTCGGCCTAGCGTCGAGGTAACGCGCCGCACGTCGGCGGCCGGCGCTGAACTGGAGGCGGAATGGAGCGACCAACCGAGACGCGCCGTGAGGGCGATCTGTCGATCGAAGATGTGGATGTCGACAGCCGAGCCGCGATCGCGTCCGCCATCGCGATCGGAACGTTGGGCGTTTTGTCCTTCATCGTGCAGCCCGGCCTCGTTCAAGGCTTCGTCTCCGAATTGGAGGTGAGCGAGGCTGCGGCGAACGATCTCGCCTTCCGAGAAATGCTGGGCGTCGCCCTCGCGACGATCGCCCTCGCCTTCGCCAGCCGGCATATCAATCTGCGCCGAACGGTGGCTGCGGGGTTGGCGCTGGCGGCGGTCGGCAATCTCGCTTCGGCATTTCTCGCCGACGGGGCCGGCTTCTCCCTCGCCCGCTTTCTTACAGGCGTCGGCGAGGGCATCGCCATTTCAATAAGTTTCTCCGTGGTCGGCGTGACTCAGCGGGCGAGCCGCAATCTCGCCCTTTATCTCGCGACGCTCCTCACCTACGGGGCCGTTGGTTTGTGGGCGATGCCTTGGGCGTTCGAGACCATCGGGCTGAGCGGCGTCTTCCTCTTCTGGGCGGCCGTGTTGGCGGTCGGCGTTATCGCCGCCAAGCATACCCCCCGGCGGATCGACGACGGGATAGAGGCGCGCGCCACCGCCCTCAACCTAACGCCCCCGGCCAAGGCGACCGCGCTCGGCGGGGTGCTCATCTACAACATCGCAATCGGCGTCGCCTGGGCCAACCTGTTCTTGATTGGCATGGAGATTGTGGGGGCGCCGCAACCCGTGGCGAACGCTCTTCTCGCATCGCAGTTCGTCGCCATCGGGGGGGCGCTCACGGCGCTTTTCTTCGATAAACCGCCGCTGCGCCTGCCAGCGATTTTCGCTGGGATCTTCGGCGGCGCGGCGGCGATCGCCTTGCTTTTGGGGAGCCCGACATTCAGCGCTTTCCTGCTCGCGGTGTGCGCTTTTAACTATCTGTGGAACATGGCGCTCCCCTTCATCTTGAGCGCTGTCGGCGACATGGATCCCAAAGGACGGCTGATGAGCGCGGCCATCGCCATGCAGATGATCGGGCTCGGGTTCGGCCCCTTCGTCGCGGCGCGACTGCTCGGCGAGACCGACAGCTTCGCAGCCGTTGAGAAACTCACCATCGGTCTTCTTGTCGTGAGCGCCGCCGTGATGGCGGGGCCGCTTTTCATCCACCGGGCGAAGCTTCGTGAACGGACGGTCGCCGCGCCGCTCGCTTCGGAGCCCGCCGCTAGAGAGGCTTAGTGCGATGACGAACCCAACGAACGAGGCGCTTTGGCGCCGCCGCGAGGCCGCCGTCGCGCGCGGCGTCGCCACCATGCACCGCCGCTTCGCCGCGACAGCCGCCAACGATCGGCTGAGCGATGTTGAGGGACGCAGCTACATCGATTTCGCCACCGGCATTGCCGTATGCAACACGGGCCATTCGCACCCGGAGATCGTCGCGGCGGTCAAAACGCAGCTCGACGCCTACTCCCACGCCTGCTTTCAGGTGACGCCCTACGAATCCTACGTGGAGTTGGCGGAAAAGCTGAACGCGCTCGCCCCCGGCGACAGCCCGAAAAAAACCCTGTTGGTGACCACCGGCGCCGAAGCTGTGGAGAATGCCGTGAAGATCGCCCGCGCCCATACAGGACGGCGGGGTGTTGTCGCCTTCCGCGGCGGCTATCATGGCCGCACCTTGATGACGATGGGGCTGACGGGCAAAGTTTATCCGTACAAAGCGGACTTTGGGCCGATGCCTGGCGAAATCCACCATGCCCAGTTCCCGTTCGTCTATCACGGCGTTACCGAGGAGGCCGCGTTAGCCTCCCTCATGGACGTCTTCAAGACTGACATTGAGCCGACGGCGACGGCGGCGATCATCATTGAGCCCGTTCTCGGCGAAGGCGGCTTCTATGCGGCGCCGCCTCGCTTCCTGCAACGGCTCCGGCAGTTCTGCGACGACCACGGGATTTTGCTGATCGTCGACGAAATCCAGTCCGGCTTCGCGCGCACGGGCAAGATGTTCGCCATAGAGCATGCGGGCGTTGAGCCCGACCTGATTTCGGTCGCCAAGGCTCTCGCGGGCGGCTTTCCGCTGGCGGGCGTCATCGGCAAGGCGGAGATCATGGACGCGTCGGGCCCCGGCTCGCTTGGCGGCACCTATGCGGGGTCGCCGCTTGGCTGCGTCGCCGCCTTGGAGGTCCTCAAAATCATGGAGCGGGACGATCTCTGCGCGCGCGCCGAGCAAATTGGCGCGATGATTTCGGAGACTTTGGAAGCTGCGCGCCGGGACGGGCTGTCTTGCATTGGCGAGATCCGCGGGCTCGGCGCAATGCAGGCCCTGGAGCTGGCCGTCGGCGGCGATCCGGATTTGCCGCAGCCGGAACTCGCTAAGAAGACCGTCGCCGCCGCGGCGGAAGACGGGCTTATCATCCTGCCGTGTGGCGTGCGCGGCAACGTGATCCGCCTGCTGCCCGCCCTAACGGCGGAGTTCGATACGATCGCCGCCGGTTTGGAGATTCTGGTGGCGACTCTGAAGCGACTGGCCGCCGACCATGAGGAGCCGGACGTCCGCGATCTGTGTCCCATGCCGCAAGGGCGCAAGTGACCGAAAGCCGCCGTCTCGGCGGACGCTGCGCTCGGAGACGCGTTTGACGCCAATAGACGCGCTCCAGGCACGCTCGGGTTTGCGTTTTGTCGCCAGTTGGGGTTCGTTCGGCCCAAGCAAGCCGGCGTCAAACGAGGAGATCCATGGCTGAAATCGAAAGCGTCGTTATCGTTGGCGGCGGCCAAGCGGGCAGCCAAGCCGCCCAGTCTTTGCGCAAGCGCGGCTATGAGGGCGCGATCAGCTTGATCTGCGAGGAAGCGTACCCGCCCTACCAACGGCCGCCGCTTTCCAAGGCCTATTTGAAGGGCGAGCTTGATGAAGACCGGCTCTATTTCCGCCCGGCCTCCTACTACGATGAAAACAACATCGATTTGCGGCTTGGCGCGCGGGCGGAGACCATCGACCGCGGCGCGCGTAAAGTCAGGCTGAGCGATGGCGCCATGATCACCTATGACCGGCTGGTGATCGCCACGGGCTCCCGCCCACGGACGATCCCGCTGCCTGGCGCCGACCTCAAAGGCGTGATGACCCTACGCGGCGTCGACGACGCCAAAGCGCTGCGCGACGCCGCCGCGGGCGCGGCCAGCGCAGCCGTTATCGGCGGCGGCTATATCGGTCTTGAAGCCGCCTCCGCCCTTCGGGCCATGGGCCTCAGCGTCCATGTGTTCGAACGCATGCCTCGGCTGCTTGCCCGCGTCACCTCGCCCATCGTCAGCGATTTCTACCGCGGCTTTCACAAAGAAAAGGGCGCGGAAATCCATTGCGAATCAGACATTACGCACCTTGTGGGAGAAAACGGCGCGCTCTCCGGGATCGCGCTCTCCGATGGGACGACCGTTCCCGCCCAAATCGCCCTTATCGGCATCGGCGTTCTCCCCAATCAAGAGATCGCCGCCGAGGCGGGGCTCGACTGTGAAGACGGCGTCGTCGTGAATGAGAGCTGTCAAACATCCGACCCCCTCATTTACGCCGCTGGGGACTGTTGCCGTCGCACTGTCGCCGGGTATCCGGGTACGGTGCGTTTAGAAAGCGTGCACAACGCGCTCGAGCAAGGTGAGCGCATCGCGGCGCACATCGCAGGACAAGACGTTCCAGCAACCGACACCCCTTGGTTTTGGTCTGATCAGTACAACGTCAAACTGCAAACGGTCGGCCTCTTCAACGACTATACGGATACGGTGATCCGAGGCGACCAAGACGCCGCGAAATTCTCGGTGTTCTACTATAAGGGCGACGCGTTAGTGGCCATTGACGCGATCAACGATCCCGCCACCTTCATGGCCGGCCGGCAGATTTTCAAGTTTGGCGCGCCGCTCAGCAAAGAAGATGCGCAGAATGCGGATGTTGCGCTGAAGGATATTGTTAAGGCCCATAAGGCTAAGAGCGCCGGAGCATAAAGGCTCGTGACGCAAGCCCCAGACAAGCCCCCCGCCAGCCTCACCCATTTCGACAAGGAAGGACGCGCGCGGATGGTCGACGTCTCGGAGAAGGCGGCGACCGCTCGGATGGCCCGCGCCGTCGGCTGGGTGGAGATGCAATCGGAGACCCTCGACCTCGTTCTATCCGGGCGGGCCAAAAAGGGGGACGTCATCGCCGTGGCGGAACTGGCTGGCGTGATGGCGGCGAAGCGCACGAGCGATCTCATCCCCCTCTGCCATCCGCTCTCGCTTTCAAGCGCTGGCGTCCGCGTAGAGGCGGATGAGGCCGCGCCCGCCCTGAAGGTGACGGCCACCGTCAAAACCACGGGGGCCACAGGGGTGGAGATGGAAGCGCTCACCGCCGTCTCAGCCGCATGCCTCACCATCTATGACATGCTGAAGGCGGTGGACCGGGCCATGACCATTCGCGAGGTGCGGTTGGAGGAGAAAACCGGCGGCGCGTCCGGCGTATTCAAACGGCCTGAGGCCTAGAGCATTGGCCGCGCTCCTGAGCGTCAAAGACGCCCGCGCCCGCATCATCGACGCAGCCGCTCCGGCTGATACAGAACCGCTCCCCATCATGGAGGCCTTTGGGCGCACGCTCGCGGCCCCAGTTGCGGCGGCCCATGATCAACCGCCGTTCAAAGCTTCAGCCATGGATGGATATGCGGTGCGCTTCGCCGACGCCTCGAAGGCCGGCGCGCATCTCCGCCTTATTGGCGAGGCGCGCGCCGGCGTCCCGTTCATGGAAACGCTAAAGGCCGGCGAGACCGCGCGGATCTTCACGGGCGGCGTCGTTCCGCCGGGCGCCGATCATATTCTCATACAAGAGGAGGCGGAACGAACGGGCGACGACACGATTCGCGTGACGGTCGATCAAAACGCGCCCTCGCATATTCGCGCCGCCGGCATTGACGTGAAGGCGGGCGCCGCGATCGCCGAGCCGGGCGACGTGCTCGTCGGCGCCTTGCCGGCGCTCATCGCCGCGGCCGGCGTTGGCGAGGTGATGGCGGCGCGCCCGCCGAAAGTGTCGCTTCTGACAACCGGAGACGAGATCGTGCCCGCCGGGACGCCGCTGCGCGCTGGCCAGGTCTCCGACGCGACGTCAGCGAGCCTTGCCGGCTTCATCGCCCAGTGGGGCGGCGCGCCCGTGCATCGCGGGCACGCGTCCGACACCGAAGACAGCCTGCGTGAGCGCCTCGCCGCGGCGCGTGAGGCGGGGGCCGACATTCTCGTGCCCATCGGCGGCGCGTCGGTCGGCGATTATGATCTCGTGAAAGGCGTTCTTGGGGCGGAGGGTATGGAGCTGCTCTTCGCAGGCGTCGCCGTGAAACCCGGCAAGCCGCTTTGGCTCGGACGGCTGGGCGACATGCGCGTCCTTGGCCTGCCGGGCAATCCCGCATCGGCGCTCGCCTGCGCCCATCTCTTTCTCAAAGTCCTCATTCGCGCATCGCTTGGCGCCCGGGCGGAGCCTGAAGTCGAGACCGCGCCCGCCCGCCTCGCCCACGCGATGCAAAACCGCGGCGGCCGGGAGACATATGCGCGCGCGCTTGTATATGCGGATGAAAACGGACAATTGGCGGCCCGCCAAACGGGCTCCCAGGACAGCTCCTTGCTGAAACCCTTCGCGGACGCCAACGCTCTTTTGCGCCTGCAGCCCCGCACGTCTTACGACGTCGGCGATGTGGTTGACGTCATGTTTCTAGACGCGAGCCTTTCCGCACAGCCAAGCCGGTAAATTGACCGCCGGGTCCGCCGCAAGAGGCGAACCCGGCGGTCGCGGTTCTAGAACCGTTTGCGTCTGAAATT
>JBCDJH010000074.1:0-8059 GCA_038747965.1 Pseudomonadota bacterium | reverse complement strand
GCCATGAGATGCGCACGCCGCTCAACGGCATCATCGGGATGACCGGGCTCCTGCTGGACACCAACCTCAATCCCAATCAAACGAACTACGCCTCCGCGGTGCGCGAATCCGGCGTCGGGTTGCTGGCGCTCATCAACGACATTCTCGATTTCTCCAAGATTGAAGCGGGACGCATCGATCTGGAGGACACGCCCTTTCGCCTGGACACGGCCGTGCAAAGCGTCGTCGAGCTGCTCAGCCCGAAGGCCTTCGAACAAGGCATCGAGATCGCGGCCGCGATCGACCCGGCGACGCCCCTTCGCCTCAGCGGCGACGAAGCGCGCTTTCGCCAAGTGTTGCTCAACTTGGCGGGCAATGGCGTGAAGTTCACCGAACGCGGCGGCGTCGCAATCCACGTAACGCCGTCGCCCGAGCCCGGCGATAACGGCCGCGAACGCATCCGGGTGGAGGTGCGCGACACCGGCGTCGGCGTCCCCGACGAAGCGCGCGAACGCATCTTTGAGGAGTTCTCGCAAGCCGACTCCAGCCATTCGCGGCGCTTCGGCGGCACCGGCCTCGGGCTCGCCATCGTCAAGCGGATCGTCGAGGCGCTCGGCGGCGAGATCTCTCTGGAAAGCGCGCCGGACGTCGGCAGCGTCTTCGCCTTCACGTTTCAAATGCGCGCGCAAAGCGCAGCTGCGGGGCAGCCGGCGCCCGTGGCCACGCTGGCGCGCACCGCTATTGTCGTGACGCGGTCCAACCTGTTGGACGAGGCGCTCTCTAAGCAACTGGCCGCCATCGGCTACCGCAGCCACCGCGCGCCGACGCCGGAGGCCGCCCGCCGCCTTAGCGACGAAACGCCGACAGCCGCTTTCCTGTGCGACGCGGCGCTCGCCCGAGACCATGCGGAGATCGCCGCCGGCCTCAAAACGTCGTTCGTTCTTTTACCCGCCGCATCGCGGGATGACGCGGAGCGCTATCTGACGCTCGGCTTCTCGGGCTACCTCCTGAAGCCGATCCGGCAGACGACGTTGGAGCGTCTGCTTGGCGAGGGCGCTGAGCCCGGCGCCGAAGCGGAGGAGACGCGTCTCGATTCGCCGGAGCCGCCCCCGCACGAGAGCGAAAATCGCCTGCGCGTGTTGCTGGCGGAGGACAATCAGATCAATGCGGTGCTCGCCACGGCGCTTTTGAAGCGCGGCGGCCACCACGTGGATGTGGCGGCGACAGGACAAGAAGCGCTCGACGCTGTCTCGATCGCTCCTTACGATGTGATTCTGATGGATATGCACATGCCGGGCATGGATGGGCTTGAAGCCACGCGCCGCATCCGCGCGCTTGAAGGTCCAAAGGGCGAGGTGCCGATCATCGCCCTCACCGCCAACGCCATGGCGGAGAACCGGCGCCAGTGCCTCGAAGCGGGAATGAACGATTTTATGGCCAAACCTTTTGAGCCGAACGAGCTGGCCGCCGCTTTACGGCGATGGGCGAGCCACGCAGACGCCCGCGCTTCATGACGCAATGTTTTGCGCGCGCCGCTAACGCAGCGGCCTAACGTTCGATGACAGACGAAATTGGCGACGTCAAGAGCAAGGACGACGGCAAGAACAAGCCGAACCTGAAAGAGGTGTTCGGCCATCGCAAAACGCTGGTAATGCTGGGGCTCGGCTTCGCCTCCGGCCTTCCCTATGCGGTGCTCACCGGCACCCTCTACGCGTGGCTGACGGCCGCCGAAATCGATGTCGCGACGATCGGCGTTTTGTCCTGGGCGGGGCTCGCCTACGCTTTCAAGTTTCTGTGGTCGCCGTTGCTTGACCATGTGCGCCCGCCGCTGTTTGCGCGCTTCGGCCGCCGCCGCGGGTGGATCTTCTGTTGCCAGGCGCTTGTCGCCGCTTGCTTGTTCTTCATCTCTTTGGCGGACCCGGCGCTCCATATCGGCTGGATCGCGCTGCTGGCGGTGGCGGGCGCGTTCGCCGCGGCGACCCACGATATCGCGATCGACGCTTGGCGCATCGAATCCGCGGAAGCCGCGGCGCCGCTCGATTTACTCTCCTCCGCCGTCCAGCTCGGCTTTCGCGCCGCCGCCTTTGCGGGCGGCGCCGGCGCGCTCCTCATCGCCAATTACGCCGCATGGGACGCAGCCCTTCTCTCCATCGCCGCGCTGAGCGTGGTCGCCATGGGCGCGACCCTCGCCGCGCCGGAGCCGCCGGCGCCCTCGGGCGACACGGTAGAGACGCCGGGCGCCGCATCCGCCGAAGACGCGCCGGCGCGCCCCATCGGCGAGGCGGAGCGGCGGTTCCGCAATCTGGTGCTCACCCCGGTATTGCTTGGATGGGCGTGGGCGGCGACCGCGCTTTTCGGATTTATGGCGAGCGCGATGACCGCGGAAACGGCGCCCTCGGCCCGCGTATTCACGCTCACCCAAGGGCCTTGGATTATCGCGTGCTGCGTGCTCGCGCCCGGCGTCGCCGCGGCGGTGCTTGTGGCGTTCCGCGCGCGGCCAATTACAGCCATTGGGTTCTCAACGCCCTTTCCAGGCGCGATGGACGCGCTCTACCGCGCCATTTTGGAGCCCATGGTCGATCTCGTCTCGCGGCTCCGTTACGCGGCGATCCTGATTCTGGCGCTCGTCCTTTCCTACCGTTACGCCGATCTTGTGTGGGGCGCGTTCGCCTACCCGTTCTATCTCGGGGTCGACAATGGTTCCGGCGCCCTTGGACATACAGAACTTGAGGTCGCCTTCGCGTCGAAGACGTTCGGCGTCGCGATGACATTCATCGGCATATTCCTCGGCGGCGTCGCGCTGTTGCGGTTCGGCCGGGTGAACTGCTTGATCGCCGGCGCGGTGCTCGCCGCCGCCACCAATCTTCTTTTTGCGGACCTCGCAGCCGGCGCCGCGTATCTCGATGGATTTCTGAGCGCCACCCGCCTTGGCGCCGTCTACGGCCTGTTTGATTTCGACCAGCGTATGGCGCGGCTGATGACGGCGATCGCCGCTGAGAATCTCGCCATCGGCTTCGCCAGCGCGGTCTACGTCGCCTTCCTGTCGTCGATTGTGAACCCGAAATACTCGGCCGTGCAGTACGCCTTACTGGCGTCGTTGACGATGCTGATCGGCACCCTTGGGCGGCCTCTTCTCGGCGAGCTCATAGAGGAGCGCGGCTACGCGTATGTCTTCGTGTTGACGGCCGTGCTGGGCCTTGTGGCCGTCGGCGCGTCGATCGGTGAAGCGATCCGTCAAAGCCGCACGGGCGCGGAGGACGCGCCGAGCGGCGGCGTGGGCTGAAATCGTTGGTTTGTTGGTTGGCGACTGGAGGCGCGCTATCCGGCTTTTCGGGGGGCCGCCGGATCCTGGAGGCAGGCGTCGACCCCCACAGCCGCGCCAGGCTCAACGCTAACGGCGTCCAGATGGGTCACCACAGGCGCGCCGTCGCCGCCCTCTGAGGGATAGAGAAACGCCAAGACGGAGCAGCTTTCAAAGCTGAACCGCCGCAACTCGCCCGTCCCCTCGCGGCGGGAGAGCGCCGGCTCGCCCAGCGCGGCGTCTAGGCGCGGCCCGTCCAAACCCATTATCTCGGCGGACACATAGGCCGGCCCAAGCCGCGGGGCCCGGCCCGACTGGGGCGACAGAAACCCCGTCGCCGAACTGACGCAGCCCGCGATCAACAGGCTTGCGCAAACCGACGCCGAAAGCTTAGCGGCGCGCGCCGGCAAAGACTGGCTGGCGACAAGTGAGGAGGCGCAGGCGAACAATTGGGTCATCACAATGGCTTTCCCCTCATTCGGCCGCAGGGCGCAAGCGTATTCGTCGGTTGTTCGCAGTGACAGGCCCAGCTTCCGCCAGACGACGCCGCATCCCATTGCTTAGGCCTAGAGCCGTGTCCGGCTGACCCCGTTCAAATCCGAAAGCCGCAACGGCTCTCAGTCTTTGTTTGCGCGAAGTGCGGACGCGAAACCGGCGGTCCACTTTCGCTACAATTCGCTTTGGGCCCTCCCTATAGTGCCGCGAACCCCTTAAGCGCGAGTTTCCCCACTTATGACATCTCCGACGATTGACGTACTCGGCATCGGCAACGCCATTGTCGACGTCTTGGCCCAGGCCGACGACGCCTTCCTTGAAACCCACGGCATCGAAAAAAACAGCATGACCCTCATCGATGAGGGACAGGCGGACGCGCTGTACGCAGCTATGGGATCGGGCCGCGAGATCTCCGGCGGATCGGTCGCCAACTCGATCGCCGGGGTCGCGTCTTTCGGCGGGGTTGGAAGCTTCATCGGCAAGGTGCGCGACGATCAGCTGGGCGCGGTGTTCGCCCATGACTTGCGCGCCGTCGGCGTCCATTTCGATACGCCCTTCGCAAAATCGGGTCCCGCGACCGCCCGCTCGCTCATCAACGTGACGCCCGACGCCCACCGCAGCATGTCGACGTTTCTGGGCGCCTGCGTCGGGCTCACGCCGGAGGATGTGGACGAGCCCCAGGTGTCGAGCGCCCAGATCACCTATTTGGAAGGCTATCTGTTCGACAAAGAGGACGCGAAGCAGGCGTTCCGAAGGGCCGCTGAAATCGCCGTGGGCGCCGGACGCAAGACGGCCATGACCTTGTCGGATTCCTTCTGTGTCGAGCGCCACCGCGCCGATTTCTTTGACTTCATCACATCGTCCGTTGACGTTCTTTTCGCCAATGAGGCGGAAATCAAGGCGATGTATGAGACGGAGGATTTCGAAACCGCGTTGGAGAAGGCCCCAGCCCTCGCCGAAATCGTGGCGGTGACGCGCTCAGAGAAGGGCTCCATCATCCTTGCGGACGGCGCGCGGATCCCGGTAGAGGCCGCCCCGCCGCCGCGGCTCGTGGACACGACAGGCGCGGGCGATCTTTATGCGGCTGGTTTTTTGTTCGGCCTCACCCGCGGGGACGACGCCGCCCATTGCGCCAAGCTCGGCTCCCTCGCCGCCGCTGAAATCATCAGCCACTACGGCGCGCGGCCGGAGGTCTCGTTGAAGGACCTCGCGGCCGAAAACGGACTCTGAGGCTGAACTCTTAGTCCTCTTTGGAGGCGGAACGCGCCGCCTTCTCGGCATGTCCGGAAACGCCTTGGCGCTTATCCAGTTCGGCGGCCACGTCGTCCGGCGATGCGCCAACGGCGCGCAGGAGGACGAGCAAGTGATAGAGCGCGTCAGCCGCCTCGGCGGTGACGGCGGACGCATCGCGTTCTGAAGCCGCGACAACCGCCTCCACCGCCTCTTCGCCGAACTTCCGGGCGCAGTGTCCCGGCCCCTTGGCGAGCAAACTGGCGGTGTAGGACTGAGCGCCGTCACCCGCTTCGCTGCGCGCGGCGATGACAGAGGCGAGCCGGTCGATTTCATGGCCAAGCGACCCGCTCATGCCGCCGCCTCAATGCGCACGGGCACGCCGGCGGCGCGCATATGCGCCTTCGCTTCGCCGATGCTGTGCTCGCCAAAATGAAAGATCGACGCCGCGAGCACGGCCGAGGCGTGGCCGTCGACGACGCCCTCCACAAGATGTTGCAACGCGCCCACGCCGCCAGACGCAATGACGGGGATGGGCGCCGCGTCCGACACCGCCCGCGTCAGCGCCACGTCGAAGCCGGTGCGGGCGCCGTCCCGGTCCATGGAGGTGAGGAGGATCTCGCCTGCCCCCAACTCCGCCATGCGCTTGGCGAAGGCGACGGCGTCAATCCCTGTCGGCTCGCGTCCGCCATGGGTGAAAATCTCCCACCGATCGGCCGCGACAGATTTCGCGTCAATGGCGACGACAATGCACTGGGCCCCGAATTTCTCCGACGCCTCGGCGATGAAGTCTGGATTGCGCACCGCGGCGGTGTTGATGGAGACCTTGTCGGCGCCCGCCAACAACAGCGTGCGGATATCATCGATCGCGCGCACGCCGCCGCCCACAGTGAGCGGCATGAAACAGCGCTCCGCGGTCCGCGCCACGAGTTCAAGCAAGATGCCGCGCCGCTCATGGCTCGCCGTGATGTCCAGGAAGCAAAGCTCGTCGGCGCCGGCGGCGTCATAGGCCGTGGCCGCTTCAACGGGATCGCCCGCGTCGCGCAGATCGACAAAGTTCACGCCTTTGACGACACGGCCGTCTTTGACGTCGAGGCACGGGATGACACGCACTTTCAGCATGGCAGGGTCGTAGCGAAGGGGCGGGCCGGCGGCAAGGCGCGCCCTATCGGTTCGCAGGGCCGCCATAGCGGTGGAGCTTCGGCCCCTCGCGCCGCAACCAGGCCTTGGCGGGTTCAGGATCGCCGATCAGGCGCTCCACCGTGCGCCAGAACTGCGGCCCGTGATTCATATGCGCAAGGTGAGCGCATTCATGGGCGGCGACGTAATCGAGCACCCGCGGCGGCGCCATGATCAGACGCCATGAAAAGGAGAGGGACGCCGCCGACGAGCAGGACCCCCAGCGCGTCTGCGGATCGCGCACGCTCATTCGGGCGACCCGCCGGCGCAGCGTCGCCGCGTGACGCTCCACCCGGTTTGTGAGGGCCGCTTTCGCCTCGCGGCGAAGCCATTCCTCCAAGCGGCGCGGGGCGTGCTCCGCCGGGCCGCCGATGCTGAGCTCCGGCGTCTCGCCGCTGCGCCGCCGCACGCCGACGCGGCGGCTGGGATCGAGGGTGAGGCGGTGCGGGGCGCCGCGAAACGGAATGGTTTCGCCCGGCGCGAACGGCACCCGGCGCGGCGCTTTGGCGAGTTGGTCCTCGATCCAATCGGCGCGGCTGGCGGCGAAGGCGTAAGCCTGCGGCAACGCGCGGTCGCTTGGCGCGGTGATGACGACGGCGCCCTCGGCGGGATCGACCCGAACGATCAGGCGCTTGGCCCGGCGATTGACCCGCAAGCGCACAGGCACAGGTCGCCCCCGAATCATCAAGGCGTTGGAGAGGTTCAGCGTCTTTATAGGAGCCCCCTTCCCGCCGGCCGTTCAGCCGAACAGGGAGCCAGAATTTTCTTCAAAGCGGGCTGCGTCAAGGGCGAAGCGGGCGCGCCTACGCTTTCCAAGAGCCCGCCCGCGCGGGCGCCTCTTTATTCAGAGCGGCCGGGGCCGGTATAGCTGCGACCCCAATGGGGCGACGCGCGCTCGAAAGCCGCGCCTATAAAGGGAGCATTCTTGTTGGCTGACGGGTCCCAACCCTCCGCGCGCAGCAAAGCCGGATCGCTGAAGCGGCGCGGTGATCGCCTCACTCCGGCGATGGCGCAGTACATGGAGATGAAAGCCGCCTATCCGGACGCGCTGCTCTTCTTTCGGATGGGCGACTTCTACGAAATGTTCTTCGAGGACGCGAAGGAGGCCGCCGCAGCGCTCAACCTCACCCTGACCAAACGCGGCCATCATGCCGGCGAAGACGTGCCCATGTGCGGCGTGCCCGTTCGCACCGCGGAAGTCTATCTGGCGCGCCTCATCCGCGCCGGCTTCAACGTCGCGGTGTGCGAGCAAACGGAAGATGTGGAGACCGCCAAGCGCGAGCGCGGCCCCTCCGCCACCTTGCGCCGGGCGGTCGTGCGCTTGGTGACGCCAGGCACGCTCTATGAGGACGCGCTTCTCGACTCGCGGTCGAGCGCCTATCTCGCCGCCGTCGCCCGCAATAAGCGGGGCGGCGACGTCGCCATCGCCGCAGCTGAGTTGTCGACGGGCCGCTTTATTCTGCGCAGCGTTCCCGCGGATGCGTTCGCATCCGAGCTCGCCGAACTTTCGCCCGCCGAAATCGTGGCGCCGCCGGACCTCCTAAGCGACGAGGCGGTGCGGAACGCGATCGCCGCCTGTCCCTCGCAGCCGAACCTCACCGAGCGCCCCGCCCGGGACTTCACGCCCAAGGCTGGCGAAGCCCGGCTCAAGGACGCGCTGGGCGTCGCAGCGCTCGAAGCCCATGGCCCCTTCGCAGCCGAGGAGCTGGCGGCGAGCGGCGGGCTCATCGCCTACATCGCGCACACGCAAGTGGACGAGCCGCCGCGCCTTTCCCCGCCGACACGCGGCGCTGACGGAGAAAGGCTGCAGATTGATCCCGCGACCCGGGCGAGCTTGGAGCTTCTGCGCACCCAGCGCGGCGAGCGCGCCGGCTC
>JBCDJH010000073.1:0-8085 GCA_038747965.1 Pseudomonadota bacterium | reverse complement strand
TCATCGGACGTGCCAATGCGCCCGAGGGGATACTCTTTGACAAACGCGTCCGTCAGGCCGGGCGCAGCCAACGCGCCATGGGTCATTGGCGTGTCGGTAAGCCCTGGCGAAATTGAATTTGCGCGCACGCCATATTGACCAAATTCATTCGCGACACAGCGCACCACGTGATCGACGCCCGCCTTAGTACCCATATAGGCGGCGTGATTCTCCAACATGATCGTGGCGGTTGCGGAGGAAATCTGAATGATCGAACCGCCCTTCGCCTGCATCGCCCCGGCGACCGCCTGAAGAAACTGAAACGGCCCCTTGAACTGAAGGGCGATCATTTTTTCCAGATCCTCTTCGCTGGTCTGCAGGAACGGCGACGTCAGCCCCCATCCGGTCGCATTGACCGCAATATCAACACTCCCGAAAGCGTCGACGGCGGCGGCGACCATTTCATCAATGTCGCTTCGCCGTGTGATGTCGCAAATGGCGTAGGCGCCCCCAATCTCCGTAGAGAAACGTTTAAGTTCTTCTTCTCTGCGCCCGGCAACGAGCACCTTCGCGCCCTCTTCCGCGAAACGCTTCGCGATCACCTGGCCCATGTTTCCAGCCCCCGCAGCGCCCAGCACGATCGCTGATTTGTCAATGAGCTTTTTCATTAGTCTCGTCTCCTTAGCATCTCATCGCGAGCGAATATTGCGCCGCACAAAACCTAATCATTGAGTAATGTTGGTTAATGGATTTTGCGTCTGCGATAAACGCTCCATGCACGACGTTATCGGTGTGATCTAATAGCAATACTAACATAACTAATAAGTGCGAGAATAACGGTCACGCTTGACTTTTTTCGATGGCGTGCAACAGTTTTCTTATAAAAACGGGGCTTTTGGCGCCGGCGCACTGGGAGGAATTTATGAAGCGCACTATCAAAAAAAGCGTGCTTGTATGCGGCGCATCATTGTGCCTGGCGGGGCCGGTCTTCGCACAAGACGAGCAGGCTGAATCAACAGGCATCGAGACAATCATCGTTGAAGCACGGAAGCGTGCGGAAGATTCACAAACGATTCCGGTCGCCGTGACGGCGGTTCCAACGGAGATCCTTTCGAATGAGGGCGCCATCGACATACGTGACCTCACTGGTCGCGTGCCAAACCTCATTATCGACGAGAACGCCGCTAATCCCGGCGGTTCCTCAATCTCCATTCGCGGGTTGAGTTTTGAGGACGTCGAACGAAGTTTTGAGCCGACTGTCGGACTCGTCATTGACGGCGTTTTTCTAGCGACAAACACTGCGCAACTTGCAAGCACCTTCGATTTTGAAAGCGTCGAGGTGCTCCGTGGGCCGCAGGGCACACTGTTCGGCCGCAATACGATCGGCGGAGTTATCAATGTACGCCGTTCGCGGCCAACACGAGATTGGAACGCCAAGGCCCAAGCGCTTTTCGGCGAATTCGGGCGGCAAGAGTTCTCCGGCGTTGTGAATGCGCCGCTCGGCGAGAATGGCGGTTTGAAACTTTTCGGCTTCAACCGCGATTTTGACGGCTACTTCGACAATGTGACCCGCGGCGATCAGGACGGCGCAAGAAACTATCTGAACTACGGCGGCACGGTCTCATATGACCTCACGAGCAACTTCAACGCGCTCGTAACTATCGAAGCGCAGGAGTTCAGTGGCGAGCCGGCGTTGGTGAGTCTCAGCCAGACTGGCTCCGACCTAATCTGCGCGGGCCCCTTCGCTCCGCCGAGCGATTGCAACCTTGATGTGGATCAGCTTTTTGACCGGTTCGAAACCACAACGGATTTCCAGGACGACTACGATCTAGACGAGTTTGATGTGACCGCGGAGCTCAATTGGGACATCACCGACGATGTAACGATCACGTCTGTTACTGGTTACCGGGACTCCGACGAACTTCAGACCCAGGATTTCGACGGAACGTCGTTTCCATTCTTCAGCACTAGCCGGGCGCAGGACTACACGCAATTTACTCAAGAATTGCGTGTGAGCGGAAACATCGGCGATCGGTTCAGCGGCGTTGCAGGGTTCTTCCTTCTCGACAGCGAGTATGAGCTGTTTCAGTTGACGGACTCGCCACTGTTCGCCGATGCGACCTTAATGTCGCCAGGGCAAATTTCGGCCAACGCATTTCAGGATACTCTCTCGTTCGCGTTTTTCGCCGACGTTGACTTTAACGTCACCGATAAACTGAGGCTAAATCTCGGAGGGCGCTATACGGACGACCGCAAGCGCTTTCGACTGAATAACGCCATCACCTTCACGGCATTGCCGCTAACAGTGCCTGTATTCGATACCACAGACCCAGACCAGGCCGCACTCGTTGGGGTGTCCCTTCGCGATGATGGACTGCAAGAAGCGTCGTTCACCGATTTCTCGCCGCGCGTATCGATTGACTATCAGTTTACCGATGATTTTTTCGGCTACTTTAGTTATTCGCAGGGCTTCCGCGCAGGCGGCTTCAATGGACGGGCCGGCGGCATAGTCGCCGCGACAACTGTCTACGAGCCCGAAGACGTCAACTCTTACGAACTTGGGATCCGGACGGACTGGTTTGATCGCCGAGCACGACTCAATCTCACGGGCTTCTATTCGAAGTACAAAGATCGTCAGGAGGAAATTGTTGTCCCAACCGATGTGCCGCCATTTCAAGAGACGGTCGTGCAGAACGCGTCAGACGCCACTATCTGGGGCATCGAGATGGATGGCCAGTTGTTGCTGACCGATAGCTTCAAGTTGCTCGGGACGTTCAGCTATCTCGACGCTGCATATGACAGTTTTCCGGTTGGGGGCTTCGACCTCTCCGATCTCGAATTCCGCCGTGCGCCGGACATCACCTATTCGATTTCGGCCGTTTACGATGAAGAGATCGGACCAGGTGACTTCAACGCCGGGCTTACATGGCGATTCGTTGACGACTTCCAGACGACCATCGTCAACGCCAATCCGGATATCGTCCCCGCCTTCAACGACCCGCGAGGTTTGTCCGAGGCCCAAGGCATCCTGAACGCAACCCTGAGCTATGCGATGGACATCAGCCAGACCAATGTGAAGTTCTCGGTATTCGGCCGAAATCTAACGGACAGCGGCGGCATCAATAACACATTGCCGGTCGCAGGCCTGTTTACCTTCGGCGTACTTGATTCGCCGCGGGAATTCGGTGGATCTGTAACAATCGAGTACTAGTTCACGCGACAGCGGACTCGACGCCATTACGGGATGTACTGACAGAAGTTGCGCCGCCGGATTATGGTCGGCGCAATTTCTTTTTGGCCAATACAGAAAGAGTCATGAAACAACGCCGCGTCACCGCCGCCGTCGCCCGGAATCCGGGGGCGCCCTTCTCAATCGAAGGCCTCTTTCTAAACGGCCCAGCGCCCAACGAGGTCCTCATACGCATCGCAGCGACAGGCCTTTGCCACACGGATTTGACGGTGAAAGACGCGCCGATTCCCCCGGCGCTCCCCGCCGTTTTGGGCCATGAGGGCGCAGGGATCGTTGAGGCGATCGGGCCGGCGGCGCAAGAAGAAGCGCCGGAGTTAAAGATCGGCGACCGGGTGGTATTATCCTTCGCGTCTTGCGGCGTCTGCCCGTCCTGTCACGCCAGTGAGCCGGGCTACTGTAACGACGGCGCGCAACTCAACTACGCCGGCCGCCGGGCTGATGGGGAGTGCGCCCTGCATGACGGCGCGATCCCCATCGCCAGTCACTTTTTCGGGCAGTCCTCATTCGCGACGTATGCGTGCGTTTACCCACGCAACATTATTCCAGCGCCTTCGCATGTTCCCATCGAACTGCTGGGTCCCTTTGGATGCTCGATCCTGACAGGCGCTGGCACCGTGATGAAGGCGTTGGATGCGCAGCCCGGTTCATCGCTTCTCATCACGGGCGGCGGGGCCGTTGGGCTGAGCGCGGTGATGGCCGGCAAACTTCGGGACTGCGCGACGATCATCGTGTCGGACCCCATAGCGGCCCGCCGCGCTATGGCGAAGGATCTCGGCGCCACCCATGTTCATAACCCGGAAGATGGACCGCTTCGCGACGCCGTATACGGCATAACGCAGCGCGGGGTTGATCGCGCGCTCGACACCACGGGGCGGCCGGACGTGTTGGAGGCCTGTGCAAACGTGTTGGCCAAGCGCGGGGCGCTCGCCAGCCTCGGCATCGCCTCCGGTAAGGCGCAGGCGTTCCAAGTCAAAATCAACGCGCTCATGAGCCTTGGCCGCCGCGTGATGGGCGTCATCGAAGGGGATAGCGACCCGCAGGAACTCATTCCCTTGCTTCTTGAGCATCATCGCCGCGGCGCGTTTCCTTTCGAGAAGCTCATCACCAATTACCCTTTGGAAGAAATCAACCAAGCTGTTGCCGATCAAGCGGCTGGCCTTTGCGTCAAACCCGTCCTGGTGATGCCGAACGCCTCCAGCTAAGCTTCCCGCGGCGCGCCAGACGCTACATCGAAGAGGAGGATCGCCGTGACGAGACTGAGTGGAAAGGTCGCCCTTATCACAGGGGGCACCTCAGGTATCGGAGAGGCGAGTGTTCGCCGGTTCACCAAAGAAGGCGCCAAAGTCGTCTTTACAGGATCGAACAAAGAAGCCGCAGACAAAATTTGTAGTGAAACCGGCGCGACGTTCAAGGCGCAACGGGTGGAAGACGCCGCCAGCTGGCCGCATCTCATGGCCGCCATCAAAGATGAGTTTGGCCGGCTGGACATCGCCTTCGCAAACGCCGGAATGGAAGGCGGCGACACGGATATTGAACAAATCTCGATAGAGGCGTGGACGGCCAGCCTCGGTGTTAATCTCACCGGCGTTATGCTTACAGCGAAACACGCAATTGAGCTTATGAAACAGAATGCCGGCGGCGCGTCGGGCTCCATCATCCTCAATTCTTCGATGAACGGCATTCTCGCGCTGCCGGGCAATGTCGCCTACTCCACAACGAAGGGCGCCTTGCGTCTCCTTGCGAAATCCGTCGCCGTTCACTGCGCCAAGTCCGGCTACAACATCCGCTGCAACACCATCCACCCCGGCGTTATTGAAACGTCGCTGATCCAAGGCGCCATCGCCGGAGCGCCGGACCCGGACGCCGCGCGGGGCGTTTTGGAAGGCATTGCGCCGATGAACCGAATGGGGACGCCAGAGGAAGTGGCCGGCCTTTGCGTCTACCTCGCCAGCGACGAAGCCGCGTTTATTACGGGCTCGGAATATGGGATTGACGGCGGCTCAACTGCCGGCATCGTCGGCGTCTAACGTCGCACAGAGCGTACACGCACAAAGTGTGCTTCGCGTACGCGTTGACGCTTCATTCGTCTGCGATCTTTAGGATGAGCTTCCCGGTGTTCGCCCCAGAAAACAGCATTAGGAAGACATCCAGAGCTTTGTCCAGGTCTTCCTCCACATGCTCCCGGAAGGTGATGTCGCCGCTTGCGATCCACTGGGCCATTTGGATGGCGCCCTCTTCGAGGCGATCGAAGTAATCGCGGATCAGTAAGCCCTCCATCCGCGCAGAATGCACGATGAGCTTCCAGAGATTATGGCAGGCCGGCGCGTCATCGCCCGTGGCGTTGTAGCCCGCAATCAGTCCGCATACGGGAATTCGCGCCTTGTCGTTGATGTTGAGCAGCGCGGCGTCGAGCAGATCGCCGCCGACATTTTCAAAATAGACGTCCACACCGCCTGGGCATGTGCGCTTAATCTCTTGGTCAAGCTCCGCCACACCTTTGCCTTTGTAGATAAAGGCGTCGTCGAACCCTAGCTCGTCGACGATCCACCGGCGCTTTTCTTCCGCCCCCACCACGCCCACGGCGCGGCACCCTTTGACTTTAGCGATTTGGCCGACAAGCGAGCCCACAGCGCCGGCCGCCGCGCTCACAAGCACGGTTTCGCCCGCCTTGGGCGCGCCGACTTCGAGCAATCCGAAATAGGCCGTAAGCCCCACAACGCCCACGGCGCTAAGGTAGTTCGTCAGCGCCGGAACAGCCGACGGATCCACCTTGCTGCCATGGCCGTCGGCGCTAAAGACGGAGTAGTCCTCCCAGCCATTGAAACTCACCACATAATCGCCCACGGCAAAGGCGTCGGTTCGGCTTTCGACCACCTTGCCGATGCAGTTTGCGGCGACAACAGCCCCCAGCGGGATTGGCGGCAAATAGCTCGGCGCATCGTCCATCCACCCGCGAATAGCAGGGTCCATGGAGATATAGATGTTGCGGATGAGCGCCTCGCCGTCAGCGATGGTAGGCGCCTCCTCTTCCACATAGGAGAAATCGTCGGCGACGGGCGTCCCGTTTGGCCGGCGGGTGAGCAACCATCGGCGGTTGATCGGCATATCGCGTCCTCTTTTGATGGACGCGAAAGCGCGCCACATAAGATCCCACAGCACTTGTAACACGCGCAGACCGATCGCCAGCCCAGCGGTTTCGCCAGGGCGGAGTGGATCGCCTCAGCCCCTTTCGATAGACCGTGCGTATGGCGGGGCCACGCATGCGGCTCCGCCGTCGCCATTGGCCTTGAGAGCGGTGGGGCCGACGTTCAGGCCGCCTTCTGTTTGAGGAGCACTGCGCCATGCCGACACGCCAGCAAACCGTCGACCGGCTGCAAGCCGCTCTATCCCTTGTGGGGGACGCCGCGATCAAAAAAATGTTCGGCGAGTATGGCGTCTATGTCGACGGTATTTTTATTGGCATCGTTTCTAACGATCGTTTTCATCTAAAGCCGACGCCAGAAAGCCAAGCATTGGCTGGCGAATTGAAAATGGCGCCCGCCTATAAAGGCGCCAAGCCGAGCTTCGTGGTCCCCTTGGAAAGCATTACGAACCAAACGTGGTTCGTCGACTTGGTCCGCACGACTATGAGCGCCTTGGCCAGGAAGAAGGGCAAACGACGTAGACCGTGAACAGGCGCGTGTCGCGCCCGCTTTGTTGGCGCCGCTCGATCGACAACAGGCGCCACCCGTCTCTTCGAAGGCGAAGCAGAGCTTCGGCCGCCTCCCGCCGGTATTTCTTCGCTTTCCACCAGGACGTATTGCCCGTAGGCAGCTTCAAACGGCTTATGGCCTTGGGATCGTCGGTCAAACCCGGCCCTTTGCGCGAGCAACGCCTGAAATCAAACAGAGACCCGCTATGCCATCGCAGGGCGGCGGCGCCGTCAACCGAAGCGCCGACCACGGGCGTATGGAAGTCGCGGGCGGCAAACAACCCATTTGGGGCCGTGTTGAGCGTACGCCGGACGCGTCGCTTAAGTGTGTGAAGCTGGGCGATGGAGAGACGCGGCGCGCGCCGCTCCGGCGTTCTTGTAAAGCAGATTGACGCTTATGGGGCCGCGTCGCCGAAGCCGCAGCTGGCTCCCGTGTCGTTCATAACGTCGGTCGCTTCGGACTCCCAGTTGGCGACATCGATCGCCATATAAGCGGCGACTTCGTCGCCCGGCAGGCTATCTGCCCAGCAACTGCATTTTTGCTCAACATCGGGGATGTCCTGACCCGCCGTATCGGAAATGCACTTGTCGTAGACCTCACCGGCGGACGCGGTTCCGGTTCCCAAGGCAAAGAGCGCAACCGCGCAAAGCTTCCTCAGCATACATGCTCCTGTAATTTGGATTGGAATGGACTTCGTGTAACGCACTACCGGCACCGACAACTAGGTTGGCGAGAGAATGCGGCAACCCCGCCGTGGCGCTTCACATGACCAAAGACGCACGATTATAGAGCCATTCCTGAGATCACGTCTGAGTTGATCAAGACGACAGTTCGATGACACCTCGCCGTCGATAGGGGGTGAACTTCTTAGTCCGAAACGGGGAACGGCAACGCGCGCCAGACAATTATCGACACAGTCTGCGCGGTCTCCCTCTGTACACTGTCATAGCTGTCCCAACCAGAAGACGGGCGTGTCCGATCGCTCGGACCGCGTAAGAGCGCGTTCGCGGAGTTCGGACCTGATACAACCGAGCCCGCCATCCGCCGGCCACCAGGGCAGCACCGTTCAGGGCAGCGCACCCATCCAAGCCCGGAGTGGCCGCCGCTTCGACGCCCTCCGGCCCCGCGCCGCCGAGCGCATCTTGCTCTCATATGCCTTTTGCG
>JBCDJH010000072.1:0-8205 GCA_038747965.1 Pseudomonadota bacterium | reverse complement strand
GAGCCGGCGGCCAGGCCGCTCTTGATCTTCTGTTCGAGACCGACGCTCTTGCTGTGTTGCCAAGAGACGTTGAGTTAGAGCTTCGAAGCGCCTTTACGCCAAATGGCTCGCAGATTGTCCAGTGGCTGGACAATAGAGTATCGGCTACGCCGCAGGCGAATAAATCATTTGTGCATGACTTTCTGATCCCGATATTACCAACTATAATGGACGTTGGCTTCCCTCGTATAGCCATGGCCCGGTCCAGCACTTCGATGACGTTGAGGGCCTGGAACTTCACTCTCGGTTCGATCGCGAGGCACTCTCGCGTGAAGCAGTCGACCATGGCCAGGCTCCGGAAGCTTCGCTGGTCGAACAGCCGGTCTGAGACCAAGTCCATGGACCAAACATCGTTCATCGCTTCGATCTCGGTTCGGGCTTCGCGGTATCGTGCTGTCCTCTTTCGCCTCGGAGTTTTGACTCTTATCCCAAGGCGTTCCTCGCGGTAGAGCCTGTGAACTCGCTTGTGATTGATGCGCCAGCCTTCACGCTTCAACAGGACGTGCGGCTGTCTATACCCATAGCGCACCCGTGACGCAGCCAGGTCCGTCCAACGTATACGAAGTTCTGTTTATGGATCGGGCGTCGACTGGTAGCAGTGGGACCCGCGGTCAAAGCAGGTTGCTCGGCAAGCCCGCCTCTGGCTGACCTCGTAGGCGCCCTACAGGTGCTCTACGACGTGTCGTCGCCACGCAGGCTTTACCACTTTTTTTGAGAACGTCCTGAAGCATCGACTTGTCGAGCGACAAATCGGCGACGAGCTGCTTCAGCTTTTTGTTCTCCTCCTCAAGCTGCTTCAGCCGCCGGATCTCCGGAACGCCCATCCCCAAGTATTTCTTCTTCCATCTGTAAAAGGTGGGTTCGGTGATCCCCGTCCAAACCTTCGCTTTAAACTGCGACAAGTCTTGGCCGCAGCAGCGCCCTGTTCGGCCCGCCTCAGCGCGAACGCAATCTGCTCGTCGGTGTATTTCTTTCTCGGCATCTCGTCCTCCATTCCAAGGTCCAAGACACCCGAAAAAATTACAATCAAACTGGGAGAGAGAAACGGCGGAAGACCAAAGCCTGGAAGGTTGCATTGCACCTCGTCTTCAAACCACGGAAAAACCGCTGGATGCAAAATCCATATCTGATTTGCGTTCCAGTTCTAAGGTTCTAAGACACTCTACGTATACCGACGATCTTTAGACCGACCGTCTTATCGAATAATCGAGCAAATATTTTTAGTCTCACTAATTGGCCCATTACGGGCGAATATAAAATCGTTCTAATGCTCGGTGGCTTCGGCGAACGACTTTAAAGCCGATTTCACCGAGGCCGGCCATGCGAGCGAAGTGATAGCGCCGTTTTGCACACAAACGATGGTAAGGGCCGTCAAGATTACCTTCTTATCCTCCTTGAACGTAATGATATCCAACGTCGCAGACCGCGAACCGATCTCTTTTGCGGTAACTTCAAACTTGACGGAGTCACCAAAGCGAAGTGGAACCCTGAAAGAAGTTTCTATATGCACAACGGGCGTGCTGCATCCAAAGTCTTGCATGAGGCGTCGGAAGCCAAAGCCAAGACTTTCCAACCAATCATCCACCACATCATTCAACATCGCGAAGTAGCGCGGATAAAAAATTATCCCCGCGACATCAACATCGCCAAACCTTATCTCGCGGGAAGTAAAAAACACGTCTTTGCCTCTCCTTCGATGACGCGAGCAATACTCGCAAACGAAAATAATTCTTTATGGAAGATGCCTTTCTCATCATACGGCCGCTTGTCCGAAAACTACTTCGCGGATAATCTTCGAAATATGACCAAATATAGGCTGACTTATTATCGTTAAAAAGCAACTGGGCAGGGCGTGAAATAATCACTCGCAAAACGGCTGGAGTTAGGTAAATAGCAGCTTGAACCGAACCAAAGGTTATGCACAGAGACGAATAAGGTCAACGAAACTCTTCATCTTAAAATATTGCATGCCATCAGAAATAGGTGGTTTTCGAGACGTAACTTCGGGGCAATGGGCGCACCCACGGCCGCAGGCCACCGACGCGATCCCTTCGTCTGTAGGAGCTGGATCAGCCGGCGCGGACGCGGCATGGCTGCGACGCGAAACATGCGAGGAGCAAAGCGGATAGCCGACGCCTAACACGTCAACATTCCAAAAAGTTATGAAGCCGCGCAGCAAAGTGTTTAGGAATTCTGCGCCAACTGCCTCTCAATAGAGGTTCTTACTGCAGACATTGGAAGTCTCTGCATGGGCGTAAGCTTATCGCCAACAAAGCGCAAGCTGGGGACTTTAAAGCGAGGGAGGGGATTTTGAGGCATTCTAAAAAACTGGGTGCAATCACTCTGGCAACCTTGATGACGGGGGTCAGCGCGCCGGTATTGGCGCAAGTGGACGAAATTACGGTCACCGCTCGGCGGCAGGAAGAATCGCTGCAAGACGTACCAGTTTCCGTGACGGCGCTGGCCGGTGAAGCGATTGAGGCTCGCTCGCTGGACGACATCGTCGAATTCGCAAGCAGCACGCCGAATTTGGTCGCGACCAACGGACCGCAAGGCTCGACCGACGCTAACCTTTTCATTCGCGGCATCGGGCAATTTGACTTCACGAGCACGAACGACCCCGGCGTTGGCGTTTATGTGGACGGTGTTTATCTCGGGCGCACCATCGGTGCGCTTTTGGACGTTGAGGATGTTGAGCGCGTCGAAGTCCTGCGCGGCCCTCAGGGCACGTTGTTCGGCCGGAACACGCTCGGCGGCGCTGTCAGTGTGGTAACTAAAAAACCTCAGCTGGACGAGTACGCCGTGTCGGCCGAAGTAACGGGCGGGAGCAGGAACCGCATCGACGCCCTCGCGACAGTTAACGTTCCGCTTGGCGAAACAGCGGCATTTCGCGTTTCGGCGCTTACCGAAAACCAGGACGGACCGTCGCAGCGCGTCACCGATGGAACGACCTTTGGCGATATCGAGCGAGTTGGCGTCAAGGGAACGCTTCTGTGGGCCCCCACGGATCGACTTGAAGTGGTGGTGCGCGGCGACTACGCACGCGATCGCGGGTCGCCAAACCCCGTTCTCAATGTGGGTCTTAACCCCAATGCGTTTGGGATAGCTCCGGGCAGCATCAATCCGGACGCCGCAAATGATCGTTCAGACGATATCTATGACTCATTCCAGTCCGTTCCGGCGATAAACGATCTCGACACATGGGGCGGCTCGATCACAGCGGAATATGACGCCGGCGCGGTCACGCTTAAATCGATCTCCGCCTATCGGGGGCTTGACGCCAACAATTGGCAAGACTTCGATGGAACTCTGTTTTCCTACTACGACGTCAATGTTCAGTTCGAGCAGGAACAATTCAGCCAGGAATTCCAGGTGCTCGGCACATCGCTCGACGACCGTCTCGATTGGATTTTCGGGCTGTATTATTTCTACGAAAATTCGGTTGAAGCTCAGGATCTGTGTAACCCAACCCTCCCGCCGATCGTGCGCGGAGAATTCCGCTGCGCCGTTTGGGATCAGGACCGCGAACAGGACGTCAACGCCTACGCCGCCTTCGGTCAGTTTAGTTTCGACCTGACAGATCGGCTGAGCCTCACCGGCGGCCTGCGCTATACCTACGAAGAAAAGGACTTCGACACGACACAAACGCCGCCATTTCCGTTCGCACAGCCTTTTTCAGTTAGCGCCTCGGCGGACTTCGACGATATTTCGCCGCGCGCCGGTATTGAATATCAGGCGGCCGAAGATGTCCTTGTTTACTTCTCCTACTCGCAGGGCTTCCGCAGCGGCGGCTTCAACGGGCGATTGCTGACGCCCGCGGGGTTGGACACGTACGAGCCGGATATCAACAACACATATGAAATTGGGGCCAAGACGGAGCTTTTCGACCGCCGTCTCCGCTTAAACGCGGCGGCCTTTTACACGAAGTACAAGGATATCCAGCAAAGCGTCACGGACCCAGAGGTCTTCTTTAGGATCACGAACGCCGCCGAAGCTGAAATCAAGGGTTTCGAAATCGAAGCGACAGCGGCCCCGACCGATAATCTGCTGTTCGATCTCGGCGTCGGTTTCACGGACAGTGAGTTTACTGAAGTCGATCCCGGTCTGGCCGTCAGCGGCGTCTTCGAAGGCAACGAACTCGCCTTTGCACCGAATTGGACCGTGAATGCGGGCGGGCAGTACACTGTTCCCCTCGGCGAGATCGGCAACCTTAGGATGCGCGCCGACTATTTCTATATATCGGAGCACTTCTTCGCGCCCGTGAATTCGCCGCTCGAGCGTCAAGGAGGATACGGCCTCCTGAACCTTCAAGTGACATGGGACTCGCCGGATGACCGGTACTCGATTTCTGCATTCGGAACGAATGTAACTGACGAGGAGTACTTCGTATTTGGACAGGATGCGACCGTCACGCAAGGCGTCGCGTATGTCCATGTTGGAGATCCGGCAGAATGGGGTCTTCGCGGGGCCGTTCGCTTCTAACGACCCTATCGCCTACCGCCGGAGACGGCCCGAGACGACGCATCTGATCGCGGCGTTGAACGCAAGGGGCGGCGCGGACACCAAATCCGCGCCGTTTTCCATAGAGGCGGCTGAGCGCCCCGGCAGAATGTGATCGTCTCTAGCGCTGCGGTCTCCGGACTTTCTGTTATCGGATAGGATTTGGAATATCGGCGCTGTAACATAGGAAGATCGTTCGTCATGGCCCTCGAAGACATAAAGACCGTTCGGGTGCCCCCAGCGCCGGAGATCGCGGTCGATATTGCTGGCTCGGGAGAGGTCATCCTTTTTATTCACGGGATCGGGGGCGATCGCTCGAATTGGAGCGATCAGTTGCTTGCCTGCCCTGTAGGATACCAGGGCGTTTCGGTAGATCTGCGCGGCTACGGAGCGAGCGACGATTTCGACGGTCCTTTCCGGTATAGCGACGTATGCGGCGATCTTCTCCGCGTGCTTGAATACTTATCCGCCGAACAGGCTCACATCGTCGGCCTTTCTATGGGCGGCGTCGTCGCCATGGAGTTTTGGAAAAAGGCGCCGGAGCGTCTCAAATCTCTCGTCTTGTGCGATACAGGTCCCGGCGTCGCCAACGACCGGACGCCCGAAGACGCACAAGCCTTCTTAGACGCCCGCCAGAAGCCGCTGCTTGACGGCCTTTCTCCGAGCGACATCGCACCGAAATTGGCGAAGTCTCTCGTTTCACCCAAAGCTCCGGACCGTGCGTATCAGAGGTTGGTGCAAAGCATGTCCTCGCTTCGCAAAGACACCTATTTGAAGTCGCTTGAAGCGATGGTGATGTATCGATCACCGCCCGACTTTACCAAAATTCGTACGCCTACCTTGATCATCGTCGGCGAGGACGACATGCTGACGCCGCCCGCAGTCTCCGAGAGGATGGCTGAAAAGATCCCAAATGCGAAGCTAGTGATCGTCCCGGAAGCCGGGCACCTCTCAAATATCGAACAACCCGAGGCGTTTAACGCCGCGCTGTTCGCCTTCTTGCAAGCGACAGACGACTTGTCAGCCTAAAAACTCTATCAAATCTGGGATGAGAGCTTCAATCGCAATCGCCACAAACGCTTCTGTGAGAGTCTTCGCTGCAAGCGGACTTCGGGAGGCCTCGGGGACGAGCGCCCAATGACCTTCCTCCTTCCATTAGAGCCGTTTGCGTCTGATCTGGGTCCGTTCAGAGGCCGCAAACGGCTTTAAGTCTTTGTTCGCGCGACTTGCGGACGCGAAACCGGTCAGCTGCTTTCGCTGCAACTCGCTCTAGCAAAAACGCTCGCCAGAAACGGGTATGGACCCTGCCCTCCGCGATCGAGACGTCTTTCGTTGCGTCAGCCGGCGCAGCTTTCGACGGCTGCTCCCGCCTCCAGCGACAGGGACGCGCGACGCTCATCGATGTCCTTGATTTCGAGGGCCTCGATCAGTTCGTCCAAAACGCCGGCGCCCTCCCCGTTCGTCTCCAAGCAAGCGCAAACGGTTGCGCCGTCTCCATAACCCGCGGCCAGCGCGTCCGCCTTGCAAGCATCCATGAATTCACTGGCCATCGCTGGCCCAGCCATGATGACCGCGCCAAAAAATCCCACCACCCGTTTTTTCATCGCACCTCTCCAACTTATAGTATTGCGATTAACCACAACGCTTTAGAAAATAGGCTTAAGAACGCCTACTGATAATATAGTATTTATGGTGATGCGGGCTCTTCAGTCAGCTGATCTCGAAGCCGCCAGAACTCCTCCACATGCCAAATGTCGGTGATCTTTCCGTCGACGCCGAATTTTGACACATCCATGCCGCTGATCCGAAAAGCACGACCCGAGGCCGGCACTCCCATAAGCGGCGCGCCGGTATGCGTGCCCGTCATGGTCCACCGATCCGCGATGTAGGGCGGGTCAACGACATATTGGTCCACGCGCATTGAGAGGTCTGGAACGGCTTCGCGTAACCAGCGTAGAACATCGAGTATACCAGCGAGCCCAGGTCGTTGATCGGGCGCCGGATTGTGATCGCGAACGTCATCGGCATACAGAGTTGACGCGAGGTCTTCTCGTCCCGCGCCCCACATCTCCTCGATATGCATCCGGCCGCGGGCGCGGATGTTGAAGGCCTCTCCATCCATCATCTATCCCCCCCTCTAACCGGGCGCCCGAAAACGGTGACGCCTCCTTGCATCTGGTCGAGCATCTTTAGAAGCTCCTCCACATGCCAGATGTCGGAAATCTTTCCGTCCCGAATGCGGACCATGTCGATGCCCGAGAACTCTACAGCGGCGCCCGACGGCTTTATCCCCATCGCCTCCCCGGTATGAGCGCCTTTCAGCGTCCAGAAATCGACAGCGGTGGCGCCTTCGCAAATAATGCCGTGCACGGTGATCTCCAAGCCAGGAATGGCGCGGCGAAAATCGGCGACGACTTGGCGTAGCGCCTCCTTCCCGGCGGATTGCCCCGGCAGGGGCATATGATCGACCACATCATCGGTGTAGAGCTCATCTATAAGCTCCAGCCTGCCCTGGCCCCATAGCTCTTCGATCTGGAGCCGCAAGAGCTCCTTGTTCCGCGTATAGTTTTCTTGGTCGCTCGCCGCTGCGGGCATTGCCGTTCCTCCCTATCCCGCGGACAATCCGCCATCAACCGGCAAAGCGCATCCGGTGATAAACGACGCCTTGTCGGAGAGAAGCCACGCCGCCGCTTCGGCGACTTCAGACGCCTCGGCAATTCGCTTCATTGGATGCACTCCGGCGGCCGCCTCCGCGAACTCTGGATTCTGAACAAAGCCCCGCTCGGTCAACATCGGCGTCGCGACAGCACCAGGACAAATCGCATTAACGCGCACGCCGGCCGGCGCCGCCTCCAAAGCTGCGGTGCGCGTCGCTCCAACAACTGCGTGCTTAGACACGCAATAGCCGATCATGCCCGGTTGCCCCCAAAGGCCCATGACGGACGCCGTGTTTACGATGGCCCCTTTTTGTCCGGATGCGGTGAAGGAGCGAAGCTCGGCCTGCATGCATGCGAAAACGCCGCGCGCATTTACGCGCAACACGTCGTCGAATGCGTCCCTGGAGTAGCTTTGCGTCGGGACCATCCGGCCGCCGGCGCCTTCCACCCCCGCATTGTTGAAAGCGGCGTCGAGGGGCCCGAATTCGCGGTCGATTTTCTCAAAAACCGCGTCGACAGCATCATAGTCGGCGACATCGAGGGTGAAGGCGGCCGCCTCGCCGCCGCCCTCGCGAACAAGCGCCGCTGTGCGGCCAAGCCCCTCCGCATCAATGTCAGCGAGCACCAGACGCGCGCCGTAGCTATGAAACAAAAGCGCCGCTGCGCGGCCGATGCCGGACGCGGCGCCAGAGATGAAGGTCAGCTTACCGTCAAGCATCAGAAAGGCCCGCTTCGTCATCCGGCGGTGCGGCGTAGCCGAACGCCAGGTTCGTGCGCCTTCCCCCGGCCGCGTCGTATCGGGCGCGCATTTCGGCCAATTGATCGAACTTTCCTGCCTTCTCGCCCTTGCTGTAGTCCGCCGCGTCGACGCCGTAAAAAGGCGCCGCGTTCAGGCCCAAAACGCCCGAACGAAATGGGCTAGCTTCATCGCCGAAATCAGCAAACCCGTGCTTCTTGTCCAGATCAGCAGGCATCTTCAAGCGCCGAAACGCCTCGATCTGCCATTGGG
>JBCDJH010000071.1:0-8265 GCA_038747965.1 Pseudomonadota bacterium | reverse complement strand
GCGTTTTCTTAATCTATTAAACGCTGCGGGCGTACGGCGCCATCCCTGAGAGGGGTGTTAGGCTTGCCCGTGCATTTTGGTTTGGCTTTGTCGGGGTGGTCGTGGTGGTGGGCGCCGCGACCGGCGTTTTTTCACCGAAGAGCGCCGAATGGCGCGTGCTTCCCCTGGAGTCCCGGGAAGCGCCGATCATCCGCGTGCTTCTGATGCTCGCCGCCTTCCTGCTTGTCGCCGACGCTGCGCTTGTTCGCGCAGGCGTTCTGTTCGGCGCGTCTGAAGAGCTAGCCTCCCAGCACAGCGCGCTCGTCACCTTTGGTCTTGCGTTCATCCTGCTGGGCCTCTGCCGAAAATCGCTTTGGCGGATTAAGGAAAGTCGCGCCAAGGAGATTCGAGACGCGACAAGGAAGAGCTGGGGCCGCTTGCGCCGCCTCGGCCAACTCGCCGCGATCGCCCTCATCTTGGCGACCGCCGCCGGCTACGTGGCGCTGGGCCATTATGCGGCGACGCGTCTCTACGCCGTGACGGGTCTCGCCGCCGTCGCCTGGTTCGTTCGGGCGCTGCTGCGCGAGGCCGTGCGCCTCGTCGATCGGCGGTTCACCTCAGAAACGTCAGACGCCGATGAAGGCGAGCGCCTTATGTTTTTTTGGATCGGCGCGGCGATTGATCTGGCCACCCTTCTCCTGATCGCACCGCCAATCCTCATCATCCTGGGCGCCGATTGGGCGGATATACGCGCGCTCATTCAAAACGCCCTGTTTGGCTTTCAAATAGGGCCCATACGGATTTCTCTGGCTCAAATCTTCTCAGCCTTCACCGCTTTCGTCGCGCTGCTCACGCTCACCCGCTTCACCCAGCGCCAGATGGAGCATACCCTCTTTCCCCGAACGCGGCTCGACATCGGCGTTCGGAACTCTTTCAAAACGCTTGTGGGCTATGTGGGGCTGATCATCGCTTTCCTCGTCGGGGTAAGCATGATGGGCCTCGATCTCTCCAATCTGGCGATTATCGCCGGCGCCTTGTCTGTCGGTATCGGCTTCGGCCTTCAAAGCATTGTGAATAATTTCGTTTCTGGGCTGATTTTGCTCTTTGAGCGGCCCATAAAGGTGGGCGACTGGATTGTCACCTCGTCGGGCGAGGGCCTGGTGAAGCGCATCAGCGTGCGGTCCACCGAGATCGAAACGTTCGACCGCTCCTCAATCATCGTGCCGAATTCAGAACTAATTTCCGCCGCTGTCACCAATTGGACGCATAAGGACAAGGTAGGCCGCGTTATCATCGCCGTCGGCGTTTCCTATGATGACGACCCGCAAACCGTAATCGACATTCTGCAAGGGGCGGCGAAAGAGCATCCGGCCGTTCTCGATTACCCGGCCCCTTTCGTTTATTTTGACGATTTCGGCGACAACGCTCTCAGTTTTCAACTGCGCGCCTATGTGCGGGATATCAACAGCTCATTGTCAGTGCGCACGCAGCTGCGCGTGGCGATCTTCAACGCCTTTAAGGCGGCGGGCGTCAGCATTCCCTTTCCGCAGCGGGACATTCACATCCATCAGCCAGCGGACAAAACCACGCCCCCGCGCACGCCAGGCGCAGACCTCGATACGCCGCTCGGCGATGGCGCGGCGAGCGCGCCATAGCGGGCGCCGAGAGCCATTTGCGTCTGACATGGGCCAGTTTAGAGGCCGCAAACGGCTAAAGTTCTTTGTTTAGGCGAATGACGGCTAAAGTTCTTTGTTTAGGCGAATGGCGGACGGAAAGCGCCGCCCCTCTATGCGGTCTCGCGCCCCAGCTCAGCGACGCGCGCTTTGATCGCCTCCAGGGCCGCGTCCGCGCTCGCCCCGTCCGGTCCGCCGGCTTGGGCCATATCCGCACGGCCGCCGCCGCCTTTGCCGCCCAGCGCCGCGGCGCCAATGCGCGCAAGATCCCTTGCGTCAACACGCTCCGCCGCGCCGCCCGCAACGCCGATGACAAGCGCGCCTTTACCGTCATTGACGCCGACATAGGCGATGACGCCATCGCCCAGCGCCTTTTTCGCCTCATCCACAAGACCGCGCAGATCCTTCGGGTTCACGCCGTCAAAGCGGCGCGCGAGGAACGCAAGGCCCGACACGTCCTCCCCTTGCGAGGGCGCCGCCGCGCCGCCCGCCCCAGGGCCCATGGCCTCTTGGACAGCGAGCTTCTTGCGCGCCGCCTCTAGCTCACGCCGAAGAGACTTCACCTCTCCCGACAGGGCCGCGACACGCTCCGGCAACTCGCCGAGGGGCGTCTTCAGGAGGTCAGCGGCTTGGCGGCCGATGGCGCCTTGGCTTGCAAGATGAGCCCGCGCCGCCTCTCCGGTGAGCGCCTCAATACGGCGCACGCCCGACCCGACAGCGCTCTCCGACGCGATAGCGAACAGTCTGATCTCTCCGACATTCGCCACATGGGTGCCGCCGCACAGCTCCACCGAGTAGGCGCCTTCGCCCGCCGCCGGCCGCCCCATGGAGAGCACCCGCACCTCGTCGCCGTATTTCTCGCCGAAGAGCGCGACCGCGCCCGCCTTCAGGGCGTCATCTTGGGCCATAAGCTGCGTCGCCACCGCCCCGCCCCGGGCGATCACCTCGTTGACGTCCGCTTCGATCTGCTCAAGCTCGTCCGTCGTCACCGCTTTTCCGTGGGAGAAGTCGAAACGCAGGCGCTCAGCCGTCACGGCGCTGCCCTTTTGGGCGACATGGGCGCCAAGGCGGGTGCGAAGCGCGGCGTGCAGCAAATGGGTGGCGGAGTGATTGGCGCGAATGAGACGGCGCCGCGCCGCATCGATCTCAAGACGCACCGCGTCGCCGACCGAAAGCGCGCCTTTAGTGACCTCGCAAAGATGGCTGTGCAGCGCCTCGGCCCGCTTCGCCACATTCGTCACCTGCGCTTCTCCGTCGCCGGAGACGAGCGAGATGCGCCCCGCATCGCCGATCTGACCGCCGGACTCCGCGTAGAATGGGGTTTGGTCTGTCACGATCTCAGCGACTTGCCCTGCCTCGACGCGATCCGTCTGATGACCGCCCGCGAGGATCGCGACGATGCGCCCTTCCGCGCTGTCAGCCTCGTAGCCGAGAAAACGCGTCTCTGGCGCGCTCTTGCGCACCTCGAACCAAACCGCGTCTGTCGCCTCCCCGCCGGAGCCCGACCAGTTCGCCCGCGCTTCCGCCCGTTGCCGCTCCATCGCCGCATCGAACGCCGCCCGGTCCACCGTCAGCCCGTCGCGCCGAAGCGCATCTTCGATGAGATCAATCGGAAAGCCGTAGGTGTCATAGAGTTTAAACGCCGCCTCGCCCGGGAAGGCGGCGCCCTCCGGAAGTTTGCGCCGCTCATCTTCCAGAAGCTTTGAGCCCCGCGACAACAGCGACAGAAACCGCTCTTCTTCTCCGGCGAGAGTTTCCGTCAACGCGGCGCGCGCGCGCTCCAGCTGCGGAAAGGCCGCGCCCATCTCGGCGATCAGCGTCGGGGCGAGCGCGCTCAGCACGGGCCTGTCGCCGCCAATATTGTGCGCATAGCGCATGGCCCGCCGCATGATCCGCCGCAGAACATAGCCGCGCCCCTCATTGGAGGGAGTGACGCCGTCCGCAATCAAAAAACAAGACGCCCGCAGATGATCGGCGATCACCCGATGGGCGATATTGACGGCCTCGCCAGGCGCGCCGAGGGGCGCGCCCAAGATATCCGAAGACGCCGCCATCAGCTTTCGGAACAAGTCCGTCTCGTAATTGTCGTGCCGACCTTGCAGCACCGCGCCAATGCGCTCGAGCCCCATGCCTGTATCGATGGAGGGACGCGGCAGGTCCACCTGTTCGCCCGAGGCGAGCGCCTCGAACTGCATGAAAACCAGGTTCCAGATCTCGACAAACCGGTCGCCATCCTCATCGGGCGAGCCTGGCGGGCCGCCTGCGATCTCCGACCCATGATCATAGAAGATTTCAGAACACGGACCGCACGGACCGGTGTCGCCCATCGACCAGAAATTATCATTCGTGCTGATACGGATGATGCGATCTTCAGGAAGACCGGAGATCTTGCGCCACAGATCAAACGCGTCGTCATCGGTATGAAAAACCGTGACTAGCAGCTTGTCCTCCGGCAGCTCGAAGACGTCTTTCAGAACCCGCCAGGCGTGCAGTATCGCTTCTTCCTTGAAATAGTCGCCGAAGGAGAAATTGCCGAGCATTTCAAAAAAGGTATGGTGGCGCGCCGTGTACCCCACATTGTCGAGGTCGTTGTGTTTGCCGCCGGCGCGCACGCACGCCTGGGACGATGTCGCGCGAACATAGTCTCGGGTCTCAGCGCCGACGAAGACATTCTTGAACGGCACCATGCCGGCGTTCACGAACATCAAGGTGGGGTCGTCTTGAGGAACGAGGGGCGCGGAGGCCACCCGCTCGTGGCCGGCGGACGCAAAATAGTCCAAAAACGCGGCGCGAATGTCGTTCAGCGAGTTCATGACGCGCAAAGTCCCTCTAAACGCGTCGCCCTCCGCATATCGGCTGACGCGCTACGCGCGCAGGCCAAAACCGCATTGATGGGTCACCGAACGACGCCTGGAATCGCCAGAGCGCTAAGATAGGCAAGCGCGTCCAAGCCGCAAGCGTTCTCACCGCCCAGCAGGCGGAAAGGGGCAAGACGCGAAGGCCAGGCCGCAACGGCTCTACGTCTTTATGTGAGCGAATTGCGGACGCGAAACCGGTGAGCCACTTTCGCTGCAATTCGCTCCAGCGCCCTAAAACGGATGCGCGGCGACGAAGGGGCGGCAAGGCGCGCCCGCCCGCACTCAAGCCGCCTTAACCGCTGGCGGCCGCTTCATCGTCGTCATCGGCGAGTTCGCCCGGCGCCGCCAACATGTCTTCAGCAATGAGGCCGGCGTTGCGGCGGATCGCGGCTTCAATCTCGCGGGCCGTGTCCGGGTTATCGCGCAGAAATTGCTTTGCGTTCTCCCGCCCCTGACCGACGCGCTCGCTATTGTAGGAGAACCAGGAGCCCGATTTCTCCACGACCCCGCCTTTGACGCCGAGATCGATGAGCTCGCCCATCTTCGAGACGCCTTCCCCATACATGATGTCGAACTCAACTTGCTTGAAGGGCGGCGCCACCTTGTTCTTGACGACCTTGACGCGGGTTTGGTTGCCGACCACCTCATCGCGCTGCTTGATCGACCCGATGCGCCGAATGTCGAGCCGCACGGACGAATAGAACTTCAACGCATTGCCGCCCGTTGTCGTCTCCGGGCTTCCGAACATGACGCCGATCTTCATTCGGATTTGATTGATAAAGATCACCATGCAGTTCGACTTGGAGATCGACCCCGTCAGCTTGCGCAGCGCCTGGCTCATGAGCCGCGCCTGTAGGCCGGGCAAGCTGTCGCCCATCTCGCCCTCAAGCTCGGCCCGCGGCGTCAGCGCCGCCACCGAGTCGATGACAAGCACGTCAACCGCGCCAGAGCGCACCAGCGGGTCCGCGATCTCCAACGCCTGTTCGCCGGTATCCGGCTGGGAAATAAGAAGCTCGTCCAGATTGACGCCAAGCTTCGCCGCATAGACGGGATCAAGAGCGTGCTCCGCATCCACAAACGCGCCGACGCCGCCGATCTTCTGATGCTCCGCCACGCAATGCAGCGCCAGCGTCGTCTTGCCTGAGCTTTCCGGCCCGTAAATCTCAATAATCCGCCCCTTGGGCAAACCGCCAATCCCGAGCGCGATATCAAGCCCGAGCGATCCTGTAGGCACGGCTTCAATTTCCACGATCTTGCCGCGCTCGCCCAGCCGCATCACAGCGCCCTTGCCAAACGCGCGATCAATTTGGCCGATCGCCGCTTCAAGCGCCTTCGATTTGTCCATAGAATCTTGCTCCACCAATCGGAGGGCGTTCAGCGATGCGCCGGAAGCCATGAGACTCTCCTTATTTCACGCGCCGGGCGCGGTTTCAACGAACTCCTATGTACATGATTTGTTCCATCCCTGCAATAGACCATAACCACTTGAAATAAAACAGATAAATGAAATTGGTTCGGCGAATGTTCCGAAAGCCTAACCGCGACTCAGTCGGCAGGGCTGGACAATACGTCTTTCACCAGCTCTGAGAGCGCTTTGAGCGTAAAAGGCTTGGCGAGGAAGGCCATTCCCTCGGTCACCGCCAGCTGTTCCCGCAGGGCGCCTTCCGCGTACCCCGACATGAAAATGATCTTGGCGCCCTCCAATTGCGGCCGGGCTTCTGCGACCAATGTCGGCCCGTCCATCCCCGGCATCATGACGTCGCTGACCACGAGATCGAAGCTATTGGGGCGTGCACGGATCATCTCCAGCGCTTCCTCGCCGTCGCTCGCTTGGGAAACGTCATAACCGCGGGACTCAAGCAGCCGCACGACGACTTTCCGAACCGGGTCCTCGTCTTCGACCACAAGCAGCCGCCCTCGGCCCGTCAAATCGCGGGATGGCGCCGGGGCGTTTTGAGGCGCGCTGGCGGGCTCGGCCGTTTGCGCGGCGGACGACGGCGCCTCGGGCGCGCCGCCCACGGGTTGCCGCTGCGCCTCCTCATCGGAGGCAGGGAGCAGAATCCGAAAAGAGGCCCCCTCGCCCGGCGGGCTGTGCAGGAAAATATGCCCGCCAGTCTGCCGAACGATGCCGTACACGGTCGACAAGCCAAGACCGGTGCCCTTGCCGATGTCTTTCGTTGTGAAGAAGGGCTCAAAAATCTTCTCGGCGATGTCCGCGGGAACGCCGCCGCCGGTGTCGGAAACCTCGATTAGCGCGTAATCGCCAGGCTCAGCCCCCATGGATTGAAGCCGTTCTGGATCGCTGACGCTTTCGGTGCGGATCCGCACGGCCCCGCCGCCTGGCATGGCGTCGCGCGCGTTGACGGCTAGGTTCATGATCGCCGTTTCCAACTGCACTTTATCGGCCTTCACTGGCGGCACGCCGCGGCCATTAACAACGGTGAGCCGCACTTTTTCGCCCAGCGTGCGGCGCAAAAACGGCGAGAAGTCTTGAAGCACGTCGGCGATGGAGAGGAGCTGCGGCTGCAGGGTCTGCTTGCGTGAAAAGGCGAGCAGCTTGCGCACCAACTCCGCGGCCCTCCGGCCGCTCTGCTGTATTTCCACGAGAAACGGGTAGGAGGGATCGCCCACCCGGTGGCGTGCGATCAACGTGTCGCAGTTCCCGAAGATCACCGTCAGGATGTTGTTGAAGTCATGGGCGACGCCGCCGGCGAGCTGTCCGACGGCGGACATTTTTTGCGCCTGGGCGTACTCAGCTTCGATCTGCCGTCTCTCGCTGGCATCGACGGCGTAGATGATCGCGCGGCGCCCTCGCCCTCGTCCGCCAAGGGGACGCACGTAAAGCCGCGCCGCGCTGTGCTCGTCGCCGGGCGGCGCGGCGTCGATGGGAGAGAGCGCCGCCCCATCTTTGCGCGGACGCGACTGCATGCAGGCGGAAATCGAGCGGCTCACCCCGGCGTCGAACAGCGCCCCGAGGCGCGCGCCCGGCGCCGCTGAAAACATGTCCTGAAAAACCGGGTTCGCAGCGAGGATACGCGCGCTCTGCGCCGGCAAACCCTCAACAATCGCGGTGCCGAAGGGAGCGGCCGCAAGTTCCGGCGAAAGGCTAACATCGCTGGCGCCCGCTTCCCCGCTCGCATTTGCGTTCGGCGCGCCCGTCTCTTCATCAGCAGCGGGCGCGCGCTCCAGCCAAAGCATCGGCCCGTATCCTTTGCCGGGCTGAGGCCCAGCGAACACATGGGGCTGTATGAGCGCGCCTCCGCCCTCGGCGCGGATCCGGATCCGCCCGCCATCGCGGGCCGCGGCGCCCGCGAGATCGAAGATGACCGGGCCGTTCTCGACATCGCCCTCAGTCTCGTCGTCTGCAGGCGCGAAGAGATCCCCAGCGAGCCATGGCCCATCACTCTCGGCCGCAGCGCCTATGAGATCGCGGGCGGCGTCGTTCATCCAGGCCACATTGCCGCGCTGATCGAGCCGGCACAGAGCCGCCGGCGCTCCTGTCAGCACCGCATCGAGCCCGGCGCTTCGCTCGACCTTTTCGGGGATCTCAGTGAGGCGCCACACCACGTGCCCTGCATCGTCGTTGGCCGGCCGGACGCGGACCTCAAAGCGCCGCCGTTTAACGCGGCCTTGGTTAGAAAAAACCTGGGATAACGCGGCCGTTTCTTCGCCGCCGCTGTTGGCGGCGCGGCACAACCGAAAAAGAGACTGCGCCTCAGGCCCGTCTTGCGCAAAAAGGCGATCGACCCTTGGCG
>JBCDJH010000070.1:0-8268 GCA_038747965.1 Pseudomonadota bacterium | reverse complement strand
TACCGCCCGTCGGGAACGGCGCCTGCTTGAACGAGGCGTCTGGCCCCATGAGACAGGTCCCACAAGGCCGCCAGGCCTGGTTTCATGTGTCGTTTCTAAGGAGGGGCGCCGAATTTGATGGCTGCGGCGCCATCATTCAGCCCTCCCGGCCTCCGCACGAACGATGCGATGGCAGGTTTCCTGGCTCGCCGCTCGTCGCCTCTGGCTGTCGTCCCAGAACGCATAGGGTCCAGCGCCATCATGCCCGGCCATCAGCTTCCGGCTGACAGTTCGGGGCACACCGCCGAATTTACACCGGGTTTCTTCTTAACCCCTATCCATAGCGCTATCTAACACTCGATCGCTGAGGCGGCGCAAAAATGTCAACTCAAATTGAAGCGCGTGTTGATGCGCTGAGGCCGGTCTCCGTGTGCAAGGATCGGCGGCCACGTCATTCCTCTGTGTGGCGCCTATCTCAAGGCTGGCGAGGGTTGAATCCGCTAACTCCCATGCTGAGCGCACAGGCGGCCTTGGGGGGAGCGCATGAAGGCGCCCCCCCCAGTTCGTTGTGCTTCTCATTGCCGCCAGCGCGCCGCAGACTACGGGGAGTAGCTGCCCTCGAGCCGGTCTTGCGCCTGCTGCTGATAAATTTGCTCAAGATCGGTTCCCGCAAGCGGTATGCGGCGGCGGAAATTGTATTCCTGAGCGACGTCCATATTGGATGAAATTTGAAAGTACCGAAGGGCGCTCACAGGCGACAGGATGCGCCGCACGCTCTTGATGTGATCTTTGTTTGTCCGAGCGCGATCGCCGTCGATGTCGATAACGGTGCTGAGCAGTTCTTCGGACGTCTCGTCATCAAGGTCGCTGAAGCTGTCCGCGAAGAGCCTCAGATTGGTGACTTGGCGGAGATGCTGTTCCTTGATGGCGGAGCGATACTCATCATAGGCCGGCCAAAACTTCTTGGCTTCCTCGTCGGTGAGTTCGATCGCTTCGGCGATGATGGCGCGCCGCTGGGTTTCCTGGGCCTCGAACGCCACTTCGAATCGCGCGCGATCGGTTTGCGCAGTCGCAGCATGAGAGAAGATCGCGGTCAGCGCCGCGATCAGTGCAAATCGGATTGGGTGTCTCAAAATCATTCCCCTTTTCGGTGTATCGAGCTCGGGAAAGGGCGTCTGCCCGGCGCGCGGCGCCCTCAATGGGCGATCCCACACAAGACCAAGCGTTGACCTCTCCGTCTTCTTTGCAATGAACCGAGCCAGCCCCGGCTATCCCAAAAACCATTGGCGCAACCTGAACGAACGACACGCTATCCCAACTGTTACGCCATGGAAATCGCCAATTCCCACAGTTGGCCGGCCGGGACATCAGCGCCCGACCGAAACTCGCGGGCGCAGCGGGCTGGTTCCCGTCGCTTGGGGCGTCGACGGCTGCGGCGTCGCTCAGAAATTGCTTTGACCCTAAAGGAAGTTACTTTGAGAAGAGGCGGTCGCCAAATTGCGCGCCAAAGTGGAGAGGGAATGGCGGGACAACGCGAAAGACACAGCTACACGCCGCCTCAGGATATTCTCGACAAGTTCCCCGAGATTTCCGGCAACAGCGTCAACGGCCTCGGCGAGACAGAGTGGCGCTCGCCCGCGCCCTTCTTTTGGCATCCACCGGAGAAGCAAACTCACGGCGAACTGCAGCAGTATGTTGTGTCGAACTTTCGGCCAAGCAGTGTAGAGGATCGCTCGTTCCGCAACCCCAATGTCGATCGCGGGCCAGCCTTGGCGGACATCGCTGAGGAACGCAAAACCGCTCAAACGTCGGAGTGGACCCGTGCGATCAAAGACTTCGTTCTGCAGGATGAGGGCGATCTTGTCGGCGTCACTCCGATGACGGCTGATTACATCTATTCAGGATACGAAATCGAAGAGCCGACGGTGATTATGATCGGCGTGGCGCACGACTACGACCGGTTGTCGAAAGCGCCGGGCACGGTGGATAATCCAGACCCGTACCATGATCTCCACGATCAGTATAACCGCGCCGCCCGCGTCGCGGCGCGGCTCACGAACTTCATTCGCGGCAAAGGATATCAGGCGACGCCGTTCTTGGGGCCGAGGGGCGCCGCTATTAACATGATACCGGCCGCCATCGCCGCGGGCATGGGCGAACTCGGCAAGCACGGGTCCATTATCAACCGCGTCCATGGCTCAGGTTTCCGGCTCTCAGCCGTGGCGACCGATATGCCTTTGGAGTTCGATGCGCCAGACGATTTTGGCGCTGGGGATTTCTGCGCCACCTGCCGCGTCTGTACGGATGCGTGCCCGCCTGGCGCCATCTTCGAAGAGAAGCAAATGGTGCGCGGCGAGAAGAAATGGTACGTCGATTTTGATAAATGCATTCCGTACTTTGCAGAATATATGGGATGCGGAATTTGTATCGCAGAATGCCCCTACACCCGCCCCGGCGTCGCAGATAGGCTTGTCGTGAAGATGGCTAAGCGGCGCGCCCGGAAGCTGGAGAGTTAGGGGACCCCGCCGTCGCTAATAGATATGCCTACAGATGAATGAGACGTGAGCTTTGCGCCAATCCGCCGCGCGGTTTTCAGGCGGCGCGCCGGAAGTCTCCGCGCCATTGATCGGTTTTTCGGCGTTCTCCCAATGAATATCGCGGTGCACAAAGACGACTGAACACGGCGTTGCTTTGTTCGAGCGCCAGCAAGACTGACGGTTGTTTCTAACGTCACAGATCTGTCACGTTACTCCGATAACGTTGTCGTGAGGATGGGTTGCTCTGGCGCAGCGGCTGTATGGGGCGATCGAATGAAATTGCGTCATTTTTCAGTGGCTTTGGCGGTGGGCGTATTCGCGCTGGCGGGCGAAGCTTGGGCGCGATCCCAGGTTCAAGTTGTCGGAGCCTCGGAGACCTATCCTCTCACCAAGGCCGTAGCGGACGCATTCTCCGCCGGCGGCGCCTTCCCTGAACCTGATATTCGCTCGACCGGCTCCGGCGGCGGCATTAAGCAATTTTGCGGAGGCGTTGGCGCAGCAACGCCGGATGTCGTTTCAACGATCCGCCCCATGCGAGATCAAGATAAAGCGCAATGCGAAGCGAATGGCGTTGACGTGGGCGCCCTGACAGAGGGCGATCAGCCGATCGGTTTGATCAACGAGAAGCCCGTCTTCGTCTATTTCAAGCCGGCGCATGTGGGTGTCGTTAAGGGGCTTCGCGAGTTTCTTGCGGCTTTTCGCTCCGCCGCCGGCGACGCATAGTCAAACAGCGGCGTACTGATTGATGCGGGAATGGCGCCTCCTCCGCCACCGCCGCCGCCTCCAACAGCGACGGCAAGCTCGGGCGGATCGTTCATCAGCTAAAACTCGCGGGAAAGGCCAGGGCGCTGGACCGACTGCGATGACAACGACGCTTCGGTTCGTCCGGGCCAAGTCGAAGTCTGCAACGGCAAAGATGATGATTGCGATGGCACGATCGACGACAACGCGTCGATGAGAGTCTACGAAGACAAGGACCGCGACGGATTTGGCGACGCGAGACGTATGCTGACGGTGTGTCTTCCGGGATATCCGACAGATCAAATCTCGCTGCGCGCAGGTGACTGCGACGACAGCGATCCGTCCAAGACGCCCATTTCCGGTTGCGAGTAACGAGCGGGAGGCCCGAAATGCCGTTGAGCTTGATGAAGAGACTTGGCTCCGTGTCGCTCTCCATCGCTTTTTCGCACTCAAGCTGGGCGATTGCGGCGGATGTGCCCGTTTCGTGCCAAACCCTTCAGTCGCAAGGCATGCGAAACCCGTGTGACGATGGGCTGTATTGCAACGGACTTGAACGTTGCGATCCCTCAAACGCGAACGCTGTCACGCTTGTTCTAGCGTCGTTTGTCGTGTCTGGTTGCGTGCGCGGACGAAATCCGTGCGCGTCGGCAGGGCGAGCCTGCAATGAGGACTCAGACATCTGCGCTGTGAACTGCGCTGACAACGATGGCGATGGATATGCGGCGAAGAGCTGTGGCGGTCAGGATTGCAATGATACGGATCCAGAGACCTTTCCGGGCAATACGGAGATCTGCGATCCAATCGGCAAGGATGAAGATTGCGACCCTGACACCCACGGTGAAAAAGACACCGATGGCGACAGCCTTTTCGACGCCATGTGTTTCGCCCCGCCGCGCTGACGGACAAGCCTGCGGGCAAATGAGCGTGGTTCGGCGTTTCAGCTGAGACGTGTCTTAGGAAATGGTCGGAGCGGCGGGATTCGAACCCACGACCCCTTGACCCCCAGTCAAGTGCGCTACCAGGCTGCGCTACGCTCCGACGAATGGCGCGGCTCGGTGAGTGTGAAGATATCGTCTTCTACCGATGCTGGCGTTGGGGCGCGCCGCCGCTTCGTTGGGTTACCAAAGCGCGCGGCTAGGCGCAATCGGCCCCCGCGGCTTTGTCCGGAACGCCCGCGACGCCGCGAAGATGGGAGCTTGGCGAAAGACCCAACGCCTCGAAGACTGCGACGTAGCGCGTGGCCGTCTTCTGGCGCCACTGATCGAACGCCGCGCCGTCGAAGCGAACTTGCGAGATCAATGCGGCCGGCGACTTTGCGGTTTGCGCGTCGTCAAACGGGATCTGGGGGAGTTGCATTGTCTCGGCCAGCTCGCCAGTGCGGGAATCATGAGCAATCAACGCTCCAGGCGTCCCGGCGCCCAAGCCCGCCATTATCCCATGCACCCGCGTGCCGATAACAACGTCCAGCCGGGCCAGATCGTCCATCCAGGCGAACACATCGTGATAGAAGCGTCCGCACCGATGCAGTCGGGACTGGAACTCCTCAAGCGCCAGCGCGGGGGCGAGAACGTTTTTCAGCGACCGCCACTCCGCTTGTGCGAGCTCGCCGCCAAGGCCCGACCACGCCCGGTGGATCACTTCGCCGCCTGACTGCTGAATATGCGGCGCTTGCGCCTTTGCCGCCCACTCAAAGAGTTTTTGGTCGAGGGTGAGCTTCTCTGGCTCGCGCTTCGCTTCATAGGGTGAGGCCGCTGCGATGGCGAACTCGGCGTTGCGGCCTTTGCCTCTCGCAATATGAAGGCGGTCCGCGATCCGGCGTCCGAGATCTGCGGTCGGATGAATCATGGCTGAAGGGCATCCGAGCGGCTCGGTGTCCGGCAGACCGAGTTCTGCGCAAACGCGCTGCGTGTAGGCCCCGCGAACGGAGATGAAGACAGACTTCTCTCGAAGCGCCGCCACCAACCGCATCACGCTTTTGTCGGATTTGAGCGCGGCGATGGTCTCGTTCTCGCCCTCCAGCTTCGGCGATTGTGCGCCGAGGCCGAGCACGACAACGGGTTTGGGGCAGTGTTCGAAGTAGTGAGCGAGGGCGGCCCAATCGGCTTTTAGCCGAAGGAAGTTTGAAGCTGGCGCTATCAGGTGCGAGGCGCCCTGTAAGCCCGCTGGATCGACGTAACGATAGCACGCCCGGCCGATATGTCGGATCTTGGCGTCAAACAACAACGTTGCGCCATATTGAAAGAGCAAGTTGCCTGAGTTCTTGTTTAGGAGGTCTAATTGCTCGCCATGGCTGAAACGCTCAGGGTCAGGTATGCGTCCTGGCAGGCCGAGAAGGCCTATGGGGGCGGGTGATGTCATGGCTTTGCACTAAGGCAAGCCTCTTGTCGGAGCAACTGGACCGCAGTCACGAGCGGGTTTCGTTTGCTGTGTCGCGCGAACGCCTGGTTTTCTAGAGCTGGCAGGCGAAAACGGAGACTTCAGGTGAGTGCATCGCGTTCGACGATGATGTTCGTCCGGCTTTTGGGCGCAGCGTTTTTCTTGTGGACCGGCGCCGTGGCGGCGCGGGACGATGCGCCCGCCGGCGGCCCCGTTGCTGCGGCGGATGGGGCGATTGTCGCGAATCCGGCCCTTTGGCGGGTTGAGGACGACGATAGTCACATCTGGCTGTTTGGCACCTTCCACCTCCTGCCGCAGGAGGCTCAGTGGACCACGCCCGCCGTCGACGCGGCGTTCGCCGAGGCGACCGCGCTTGCGCTCGAAGCTCCGACCGGTCCTGAGGCGCAAGGCCGTATCGGCGAGATTGTCCGCCGCGAAGGCCTGAACCCTCCGGGGGTTGCGCTCTCGAGCCTGATTGACGCGTCCGATGTCGTCCGAATGCGGCGGATCGCCGGCGAGGTCGGCCTGCCCGTCGAAGCGGTCGAGACGATGCGGCCCTGGCTCGCCATTATCTCTCTCAGCGCGCAATTCATCCTCGCGCAGGGGTTTGATACCGCCTATGGCGTTGAGCAAGTCCTCGCCGCCAAAGCGGCGCGCGTCGGCAAGCCAATCCAGTACCTAGAGACCGTCGAGGAGCAAATCGGGGCCTTCTCGGGCCTGTCGCCGGAGGCCGAGAAGCGGTTCTTCTCCGTCGGCTTGGCCGAACTCGACGTCTCCAAAGACCATCTGGACCGCTTGCTCATTGCTTGGCTTCAAGGCGACGCGGATCTTCTTGAAACGCTTCTAAATTCTCAGATGCGCGACGCAGCCCCTGAAATGTACCGCTCGCTGATCGTCGATCGCAATCGGAACTGGATGGCCGCCTTTCGGGACTCGCTCCAGCGCAATGAGACGGTGTTCGTCGCCGTCGGGGCCGGCCACTTGGTGGGCGACGATGGGCTGCCCACATTGCTCGGCGCCGAGGGCTACCGGGTGCGCCGGCAAGACCGCTAGGGCCGCTGGTTAAGGGCGCTAAGCCCCCGGCGCACTCCCAGGTGCGCTCTCAGGCGAGGCCGCTGGCCGGTTCATCCAAAGCACCAGATGCTTCGCCGGAAACGCCCAGGCGACGCCGGCCACCGGGTAGAAGAGGAGACGCGCCAGCCAATGGTCGGGGATCGCGGCGTCCGCCAGATAAAGCGCGGCGCCGAGATAGAACAACAGCCCGATCAGCAGCACCGGGGCGCCAATCAGCTTTTTGGTTCGAGGGTCCATGGCGTCGCTCCATTGGGTCGCAGCACGGCGAGCAGCCATGATATGGCGCGCCGAACGGCTGAAGGCCAGGAGGCCGCACCCCCTAGGCCTCTAAGGTCGCTGTGACCCTCAGCCGCGCCGGCCTAGCTTGGCCGAGTGTGTCCCGGAGAGTATGTCGCCTCCTATGCCGTCGCCGACATCACAACTCGCAACCAACGCTGGTGAGCGCCACAAAGCGCCGATCGCGGTGGGATACTGGCTCCTCGCCGTAAGCGCGCTTCTTGTCGCCATGGTGCTCGTGGGCGGCGCGACGCGGCTTACGGATTCTGGCCTCTCGATCACCGAATGGCGGCCGGTCACCGGAGCGGTTCCGCCGCTGAGCGACGCCGGTTGGCTGGAGGAGTTTGAGAAGTACAAGCAAATCCCCGAGTACCGTGAAGTGAATGAGGGCATGTCTCTGACGGCCTTCAAGACGATATATTGGTGGGAGTGGGGGCACCGGTTCCTCGGCCGGGTTATTGGGCTCGCCTTTTTCATCCCGCTCGCGATCTTTTGGATTGCGGGCCGTCTACCCCGCGCGCTGAAGCCGAGGCTCGTTCTTCTGCTCGCCATGGGCGGTGCGCAAGGCGCGCTTGGCTGGTTCATGGTGAAGAGCGGGCTAACGGAACGGGTGGATGTCAGCCAATACCGGCTCGCCGCGCATTTGAGCCTCGCCTTCGCGATCCTCGGTCTCATGTGGTGGACGGCCTTGGACGTTCTGCGCGGGGCCGCGGCGTCGCCCTGGCGGTTTGAGCGCTCATTTCTGACGCTCACGGTGGTCCTTGTCGCGCTGGCTTATCTACAGATCGCTCTTGGCGGGTTCGTCGCCGGCCTGAAAGCGGGGCTCACCTTCAACACTTGGCCGCTGATGGATGGCGGGATCGCGCCGCCGGGTTACTGGGATCTGAACCCCTGGTACACGAACTTTTTTGAGAATTACGGGGCTGTGCAGTTCAACCACAGGCTCGGCGCCTACGCGCTCCTGGCGCTTGCGTGGTTGGTCGCTTGGCGGGCGATGCGCGCCCCGGCGTCGCCGCAGATTAAGCGGTGGGCCGGCGGGGCCGCCGCGGCCGTGACGTTCCAAGCGATCCTAGGGATTTGGACGCTGCTGGCGGTGTCGCCGCTCGCCTTGGCGTTGCCGCATCAGGGCGGCGCGATCGTCGTCTTTCTGTTGTCAATCGGCCTCGCCCATCAGGCGGCGCTGGAGCGTGGCCCCCGCGCGGCCGTTGAGCCGAGCGCGGCCGCGCCTCAGCCCGCCAGCGCCTGATCGAGGTCGGCGATGAGGTCCTGGACGTCCTCAATTCCG
>JBCDJH010000069.1:0-8296 GCA_038747965.1 Pseudomonadota bacterium | reverse complement strand
TGGAAGAAACGGCGAGAACGCTCGGCCGGGCGCCGGGCGGGGGCGCGCGAGGCGCTGATATTCGATTGACGAAGAACCTTCCGATCGCGTCGGGCGTCGGCGGCGGCTCCGCGGATGCGGCGGCGGTGCTGTGGGCGCTCAACACGCTCTGGGATTTGCGGTTGCCGTCGGGCGAGCTTGAGGCGCTCGGCTTCACTTTGGGAGCTGATTTGCCGATGTGCGTGCGCGGCGCCCCTGCGCGCGCGCTCGGCGCAGGCGAGCGCTTGTCGCCCGCGCCTGCGCCGCCTCCGGTCTCGATCCTTTTGGTGAACCCGTTGGTGGAGACGCCGACCGGGCCGATTTTTCGCGCCTTCGACGCAGCTCTTGAGGCCGGCGAGGCGGCGAGTTCGCCGGCGCTCGAAGGTTGGCCGGCGTCGTTTGACGGCGTCCACGCATTCGCTGAGTTTTTGAGGCGCGGGCGGAACGACCTCCAGGCGCCCGCGATCGCCCTGCAGCCTGTCGTGGGCGACGTGCTGGCGGCGCTGGAGCGTTCAGGCGCCGTTCTCGCGCGGATGTCCGGCAGCGGCGCCACCTGTTTCGGCCTGTTTGGCGCGGCGGACGCGGCGCTGGCTGCGCAGGACGCGATCCAGAGCGCCGAACCCGGCTGGTGGACGCAAGTCGCCCGGCTTGACGCCGCGAGCGCCATCGCCCCTCATATCCGTCAACACTCGGAGGAGGGGCCGTGATGTCAGCCGTGAGCGGCGCGCCCACTCCGTGGGTTGACGCAGGGGCCGGGACGCTCATTTTTTTGTTGGCGATGGCGATGGCGGCGGCTGGGACGCGGCTCATCGCCATGCGTCTACGGATTTTCGACGAACCCAACTCCCGCTCCAGCCACAGCCAGCCGACCCCCCGCGCAGGCGGCTTGGCGGTGATCGGCGCTTTTCTGTTCATGACGTTTTTGGTCTACGCCTCAAGCGGGGCGGCGATTTATCAGGTGAGTTCAGCTGCTGTTTGGAGCTTTCTCGCCCTCGTCGCCTTTTGCTGTATGGCGGCCCTTGCGGATGATTTGCAGGGCATGCGGCCCACGGTGAAGTTCGCGTTCCAGTCGCTCGCCGCTGTGTGCTTCGCGTTCGGCGTCGCCCGCTTTGAGATGTTTCCGGCTCCTTTCGTCGGCGGCGACGGCCTAGTGGCGCTTGGCGGCTTCAGCTACGTGCTGACGGTGATTTGGATCGTCGGCTTTATGAATGCTTTCAACTTCATGGACGGCGTGAATGGGCTCGCCGCTGGCGTGGCCGCTATCGCCTGCATGGCGCTTGCGCTGTGCGCCCATTTTGCGGACGCCGCATTCATTTTTACGGCGGCGCTCGCCCTGGCCGGCGCGCTCTGCGGTTTTCTGATTTTCAACTTGCCGTCAGGGCGCGTCTTTCTTGGCGACAATGGCAGTCAACCGATCGGGTTCGCGATCGCCGGCCTCGCTGTTCTAGGGGCGGCCCCCTCTAGCGCCGCAACGACGCAGGCGGCGATCCCCGCTCTGGCCGCCCCGCTCATCTTCCTGCCATTTCTGGTGGATGTGGCGGCGACGCTCGTCCACCGGGCGGCGCGCGGTCAAAATGTGCTGGCAGCGCATAATGAGCATTTCTACCAAATTCTCTTCCGATCAGGGTACGCGCATCCGACGGTCTCCAGCATTTACTACGCGGCCGCCACAGCCTGCGCCGTCGCCGCCGGCGTGATGATGGCCGCCCATCCAAGCAGCCACTGGCTGCTTGTCGCGGCCTGTCTGCCGATCCCGGCGGCCATTGGCGTGTTCGCGATTGTGCAGGGCAAACGCTGCGGCGTGCTGGACGAAATCTTCCGCCCCACTCCAACGGTCGCCGAGGTCTGGGATGCGGCGTTAGCGGACGATGCTGGCGATGCGGAAAGCGCGCAGCTAGGAGCGGCGGCGAAGGATGCGGAGGCGTCGCCCAAACCGGAGATTGGGGACGCGGCGGAGGCGGCTGCCCGCTAGAGCGAATTGCAGGACAATTGGCTCACCGGTTTCGCGTCCGCAATTCGCACAAACAAAGACTGAGAGCCAACCCGAAGTTCCGCCGGCTCAGCCCCGTCAGTGGGCGCGCGCGACGCTGAAATCGGCGATATCGAGGAGCGCTTGCCGGTAGGCGCCGTCCGGCAGCGCCTCCAGATCGGATTTCGCGCGGGACGCGTAACGCTTAGCGTAGGCGAATGTTTCGGCGATGACGCCGTGGCGCTCCATCAAGGCGACCGCTTCATCGAAGTCGCTGTCCGTTTGGCGCCCCTCGCCGATGGCGCGGCGCCAGAAGGCTTTCTCCTCGTCGCCGGCCCGGGCGAAAGCGAGCACAACCGGCAGCGTCATTTTGCTTTCGCGGAAATCATCGCCGACGGATTTGCCAAGAGATGCCTGCCGCCCGGAGTAATCAAGCGCGTCGTCCACCAGCTGGTAGGCGACGCCGAGATTTCGTCCGTATGCGCGCAACCCGACCTCGATCTCAGGCGCCTGGCCGCTGTCCTGGCGCAGCGCGACCAGCGCGCCGACCTGAGCGGCGGCGGCGAAGAGGGCGGCGGTCTTCGACTCCACCACCTTCAGGTAAGTTTCAAGGGTTGAGGAGAGATCCTTCTGCGCGGCCAGCTGCATCACCTCGCCCTCGGCGATCACCGACGAGGCGCGAGACAAGACTTGCAGCACCTTGAGGTCGCCGACATCGACCATCAGCTCAAAGGCGCGGCTAAAGAGGAAGTCGCCGACCAGCACGCTCGCCTGGTTGCCCCAGATGACGTTCGCTGTCGCTGAGCCGCGGCGCAGCACGCTTTCGTCCACCACATCGTCATGCAGCAACGTCGCGGTGTGAATGAACTCCACCGCCGCCGCGAGGCGCACGTGATCGGCGCCGTCATAGCCGCAGGCGCGCGCCGCCGCGAGGGTGAGCATCGGACGCAGTCGCTTGCCGCCAGACTCCACCAAATGGGCGGCGAGGGCCGGGATCATCGGAACGTGGGACGCCATGCGCTCCACAATCTCGTCATTGACAGCGGTGAGGTCCGCGCGCACCAGCGCTTTAAGCCGGACGATGGCGGTATCAGGCGAAGCGGCGTCGTTTTGATTGGCGATTTCGCGGGGACCGGAAAGATCGGGCTTCGTCAAAGTACCTTCCATGGCGCCGGCCCTTCATTTCGCCGAGCGATGTCCGGGCGTTACAGTCCCGTCAGCGCCGCGCCTTACCACAAGCGGTTTTCTCAGCGTCCCATGGGCAGGACAATGATGTTGGCTGCAGGGGTGGTCAAGTGCGACATTTACACGACGCCGCGAGGGCGCGCGAGGGTTTGACGAGCGTGGGAGCCGCCTTCGCTCGCCCCGGGAGAAACTCGTGACCGAACTCTTGCGCAGCGCCGATCTCATATTCATCTCTTTCATCGAGGCCGCGCTCGCGGGCGCTGGAATTGAGTGTTTCGTTCTCGATCGAAGCATGAACGCCGTGCATGGCGGCATTCCGGCGTTTCCGTGCCGCGTGATGGTGCGCGACGAGGACGCCGCGCAGGCGCGGCGAATCGTTCGGGAGACGGGCCATGGCGGCGAGCTTCGCTGACGAGGGCGACCCGTGGGGCGGCGCGCGGGCGCCAGACGGCCGCGCCGCGGTGTCAGACGACGCCTTCCTTGGCGGCGGGCTTCGCGTGATGCAGCCCGAGCATGGCTATCGCGCCGGTTTGGACGCGGTGCTTCTGGCCGCAGCGACGCCAGGCGCCTCCGGGGAGCGATGGCTTGACGCAGGCGCAGGCGTTGGCGTCGCCGCTTTGTGCTTCGCCTGGCGCGTCGCTGGCGTGTCCATCGTCTGCCTCGACAATGACGCGGCGGCCTGCGATCTCGCCCGGCGCAATGCCGGCCGCAACGCGCTATCCGACAGGGTGACCGTGCGCGAGGGCGACATCTTCTCGCCGCCGCACGATCTTGCGCGGGGTGATTTCGACGGGGTGCTCACCAACCCTCCTTTCTTCGATGATGTGAGCCGCATGCGGGTCCCAGCCGGCGGCAAGCGCGCGGCTTTCGTTGAGGAAGACGGCGACGTCGCCACGTGGCTGCAGGCTTGCCTCAAACGCGTTCGGCCCGGTGGGCGACTTGTGTTCATTCACCGGGCGGACCGATTGGGCGACGCGCTCAACGCGCTGAAGGGCAGGGCGGGCGATATTTGGATTACGCCCCTTTGGCCGATGCAGGGGCGGCCCGCCAAACGCATTCTCATCACCGCCCGCAAAGGCGCGCATGGGGATGCGACGCTGTCCGCCGGCGTGGTGCTGCACGAATCGCAAAGCGCGGGCCGGGCGCCGTTCACGCCGCTTATTGAAGCCGTCATGCGGCGCGGCGCGGCGTTGCCCGCCTGAGCCCGCCTAGGCTTCAGCATCCGTGGTCGGCGCGATATAGACCGCCGAGGGACGCGCCGCGTACACTGCGGCGATGAAGAACGCGTTGTCCCGCCTGCCCCTCATCGGCCGCCTGTTCGGCCCCCCGCCGCCGACGGTCGCCATGATCCGTATGGCCGGCGTTGTCGGCGCCGAAGGGCGCTTCCGCCGCGGCCTCACGCTGGAGCAGATGGCCAAGCCCATCGACGCAGCGTTCGCCTGTGCGGGGTTGAAGGCCGTGGGGCTTATCATCAACTCGCCCGGCGGCTCGCCGGTGCAGTCGCGCCTTCTGCATGACCGGGTGCGGGCTCTGGCGAAAGAAAAGTCGGTTCCGGTGTTCGCCTTCGCGGAAGACGTCGCGGCTTCCGGGGGCTATATGCTGGCGGTCGCCGCGGACGAGATTTATGCGGACGAAAGCTCGATTGTCGGCTCGATCGGCGTGATCTCCGCTGGCTTCGGCTTTACCGGCCTGATTGAGAAGCTCGGTGTGGAGCGGCGCGTCCACACCGCCGGCGAAAACAAGTCGTTGCTCGATCCGTTTCAGCCGGAGCGTGAAGAAGACGTGGAGCGACTGAAAGGCATCCAACGGGCCGTGCACGCCTCTTTCGTCGATCTTGTGCGCACGCGGCGCGGAGAACGCATCGCCGGCGCGGATGAGGATCTGTTCGAAGGCGCGTTTTGGACCGGCGCCCGGGCGCTTGAACTGGGGCTGATCGATGGGCTGATCGAGCCGCGCCGGTTCTTCCGCGACCGCTTCGGAGAGGACGTCCGCCTTAAGGACGTCACCGCGTCAAGGGCGCGCCTCGGCCGCTTCATGGGCGGCGAAAAGACGATTGCCCTTCCGGGGGGATTCATTGACGATGCCGTGGGGGTTGTTGAAGCGCGGCAGTTGTGGTCGCGCTATGGATTATGAGGATGCCATGACCTCGATCGGAGCCTTGGCGATATCGGCGGCGGTGCTGACGGGAATGGTGGCGACCGCGAACTATGTGCGGCGGCTTGGCCGACGCCGCGCCGCCCAGACGACTCGCCCGCCGAGCCCGCAAGGCCGCTTGATCGATATGGAGCGGGATCCTGAGACCGGCGTCTATCGACCGCGCGGCGCCGCGTAATCGGCAAGGACGCCGGAAGGGCGCCCGTTTCCGCTCCATGACTTTTCCGCAGCCGGCCGGCGCATACGAGTCCACACCCGATGACACAACGCTTTGACCAGCCTTGCGGCGGCGGTCGCCGCGGGGCCATCCGTTTCGTCGGCGATGCAAGGGACGCGGCCCGGGCCCCTATGGAGCAGATCGGTTTTTTGGATTTTGAGGCGTCGGGCCTCGGGGCGCGCTCATGGCCGATCGAAGTGGGATGGGCCCGGTTCGGCGGCGCCGCCTCGTCGCTCCTGATCGCGCCGGAGCCCGGCTGGACCGTGGAGGCATGGGACCCACGGGCCGAAGCGCTGCATGGCCTGAGCCGCAAAACACTCAAAGCGCGTGGATTGGAGCCGGCGGATGTGTGCGCTCGCCTCAACGTCGAGCTATCCGGGTTCACGGTCGTCAGCGACGCGCCTGACTATGACGCCCACTGGTTGGCGACGCTCTACCGGGCGGCGGGTCAGCGACCGACATTCTTAATCGTCGACCTCTTAGACGCGATTGCGCGCTTTGGCGGCGGCGCCGCTTTATCCGACGCGATCGCCGAGGCCGATCGCCGGCAGCCGCACACCCACCGGGCGGCGCAGGATGTCCGCAACCTTCAGCTTATCTTTGACGTCTGCCGGCGCTGCGCGTCAGCGGATCGCTAGAGCGAACTGCAGGACAAGCAGCTCTAGCGCTCGACGGCGACGCCGGCCCAGAAGGCCACGTGGTCCTTTATGTGCGCGGCTTTTTCCTTGGGGTCCCGGTAAATCCAGGCGGCGTCGGTGTTGGTGGCGCCGTCGACCTCAATGGAGAAATAGTTCGCGGTTCCTTTCCACGGGCAAAAGCTCGTGTGTTCGGAGTGCGTTAGATATTCTTTCTTAACCGAGGACAGAGGAAAGTAGATGTTCCCTTCCACCTCCTCAAACGTATCGGTTTCGGCAATCACGGCGCCGTTCCAAGTGGCCTTCGGCATGATGCGATCCTTTGGCTGAAGAGTGAGGCGGGCGGGAGCCCCAGGCCGCGGCGTTGCGGCCCAACCGCTACTTGGAGCCTGGAGCGGCTTTTGCTAGACCCCACCCACAGAATTTACGGCGCGGGCGCCCCGCCCAGCCGCATCCCACATCATAAGCGCCCCCGCGGCGTAAGGAGCCCACTATGAGTGAAACCGGCGCGGCGGCCCCGCAACTGAGCGGCCAAGTGTTTCTCTATGAGAAGCCCGAACTCTTGATGAAAGATAAGCATCAGGGGCTCGGCCTCTCCCCGGCGTCAAAGCCGTTCGGCTTCGCCGCCAAAGTGCGCGCCGTGCCGCTGACGGCGCGCGAATTCACGGTGGCGCAGGCCTCGTTCCCGATCGTGTTCACGACCGGCGAGGGCGCCCAGCCGCTCGCGGTCGTCGGCATTTTTGAAGACGACAACTTGTTCGTCGGCGAGGACGGGCAATGGGAGCGCCACGCTTACATCCCCGGCTATCTGCGCCGGTATCCCTACGCCTTCGCCGGAGACCAGGGCAGCGACCGCATGGCGCTCGTCATCGACACCCAGGCGGAGATGATTCAATCGAACCCGCAGTTTCCGTTTTTCGCCGGCGACGATCTGTCGGACTCCACCAAACAAGCGATGGAGTTCTGCAAGAACTACGAGCAAGAGCGGCGCGGCACGACGCAGCTCATGGAGAAACTCACCGAGTACAATCTGCTCGGCCAACAAGAAGCGCGCTTCAAGCCCGACGGGGAGGAAGAGGAGCGGGTTGTCGCGAGCTATGTGGGCGTTGAGGAACAGAAACTGCGCGAGCTTTCGCCCGAGGCGCTGGTGGAGCTGCGCGATAGCGGCATGTTGGCGCTGATTTACGCCCAGCTTATCTCCATGGCGAATTGGCGCCGTTTGCTTGAACGGCGGGCTCTTCGCCTGCAGAGCGGCGGAGCCGTGGCGGCCAATAGCTGAATGATTTGAACCGGGGGCGGTCGTCCCGCCCCGCCGGCTGGGCGGCCGCCCGAACAGACGATGGGGCGACGCGCGGTCACTCCGGCGAGACTTGCACCATCAGTTTGCCGGCGTTTGCGCCCGTAAACAGACGGCCGAGCGCGTCGGGGGCGTTCTCCAGCCCATCCACCACGTCGACCTTGTAGTGGAGCTTTCCGGCCGCCAGATGGCCGGCGAGCGCTTTAAGGGCTTCCTCATACCGCCGGCCGTAATCCAGTATTACAAAGCCCTGCACCTTTAGCCGCTTCATGATGATGTCGCCGAACCGGTAGGGGCCGGGCTGCGGCGTGTCCGCATTGTAGTTTGAGATGAGCCCGCAAAGCGGGATCCGCCCAAAATTGTTCATGGCCGCAAGAGCCGCGTCGAGGGTCGGGCCGCCGACATTCTCGAAGTAAACGTCTACGCCGTCCGGGCAGAGCGCGCGGATGCGTTCGGAGAGCTTTTCGGTCTTGTAGTTGATCGCCCCATCGATCCCGAGCTCGCCGGTGAGCCACGCGCATTTCTCATCGCTCCCGGCGATGCCGACCACCCGCGCGCCCTCGATTTTCGCGAGCTGGCAGGCGATTGAGCCAACCGCGCCGGCGGCGGCCGACACCAGGACGGTCTCGCCTGGCTTGGGCTCGCCGATATCCAGCAGGCCGAAATAGGCTGTGAGCCCGGTCATTCCAAGAACGCTCAGAAACGCCGGCAAGGGCGCGCCAAGCTCCACCGGCGGCTTGGCGCTGCCTTTGGCGGGGGCGGTGATGTAATCGGCCCAGCCGCCCATGGCGGGGATGACGATATCGCCCTCGGCGAAGCCG
>JBCDJH010000068.1:0-8401 GCA_038747965.1 Pseudomonadota bacterium | reverse complement strand
TCATCCGGGTCGGGCTTGACTACCGGGAACGGAACGCCACCCGCCGCGGCGGCTTTGGCGATCTGCCCTTCTTTGAGGCGCAAACCGCGCCGAACCTCGCCACGAACGGTCAAGTGAACTTCGCACCGGGCGATGGCGACACTGAAGACATCTGGGTGCACTACAACACCGCTTACGATTTCGGCGGCTTTGAGGGGTACTCCTTCGGTCGCTATAACAGCCGTGACGCGGAAGGCGTCGGTTTCTTCCGCTATCCGGACAGCAGCGCCAACGTGATCGAAGTCTTCCCGGAAGGCTTCTTGCCGATCACCACGGGCGATACGGAAGACTACTCCTTCACCGGCGGCGCCCGGGGGGAAGCGGCCGGCTTCAGCTGGGATCTGAGCGCCACATACGGCTCAAACAACTTCGAACAGGGCGCATCTCGCTCCATCAACCCGTCCTTCGGCGTCGATAGCCCGACAAGCTTCCGCTTCGCCGAATATGATCGCGACCAGCTCACCATCAATGCGGATGTGGTGAAGCCCATCGACATCTCCGGACTGGGCGGACCGGTAACAGTCGCAGTCGGCGCGGAGTACCGGTACGAAGAGTTCTCCACGCAACCGGGCGATCCGGAATCCTTCCTTGACGGCGGCCAGGGCGGCGCGATCGGCGCGCAAACGGGCCCCGGCCTGAGCCCGGAAAGCGCGGTTGACATCAACCGGAACGTTTACGGGTTCTACGCCGACCTCGATATTCCGCTCACCGATTTCCTCACCGTCGGCGTGGCGGGCCGCTACGAAGACTATGACGACTTTGGGGACGCGCTCACCGGTAAAGCCACCGTGTTCCTTCGGGCCCATGAAACGCTCGCCATCCGCGGCGCGGTCAGCAACTCGTTCCGCGCGCCGGCGCTCGCTCAGGTTGGTTTTGAGAACTTCACCACCAACTTCGGCATCGGCGGCCAGCTCGTGACCATCGGCCAGGTTTCGGTCGACAATCCGATCGCCATCGCCAACGGCGCTCAGCCGCTGGAAGAAGAGACCTCGCGTAACTACAGCGCCGGCTTGATCTTCACGCCGCTGGACGCTCTGTCGGTCACGGTCGACGTCTATCGGATCGACATCGACGACCGCCTGTCGCTGCGGGAAGTCTTCCCGGCGAACGTTACCTTCTTCACCAACTTGGTTGATTCTCAGACGCAAGGCATCGACGTCGTCGCCACCTATGGGCTGCCGGCCTTTGGCGGCGACCTGAACCTCACGGGCGCGGCGAGCTTCACCGGCACCGAGGTGAAGAACCCGGAGGATATCGGCGAAGAAGAGCGCAATGTTCTGGAGACCGTTCCGCCGGACTCCAAGATCATCCTCACCTCGGCCTGGACCAACGGAACCCTCAACACGCTGCTGCGGGCGACCCGGTTCGGCGGCGTGACGCGCGACTTTGACTTCGGCGGCGGGTTCCCGGATCCGCAGCGCTACGCCGCAGAATGGTCGATCGATTCCGAAATCGGATACCAAGTCACAGACAAGTGGCTGGTGGCGATCGGCGGAGAGAACCTGTTCGACAACTATCCGGACCTCTCCAGCTCCGACAACAACTTCTTCGGCAACCTGCCCTACGACGTGGTGCAGCCGATCGGCTTCAACGGCCGGTATGTTTACGCGCGGACGAAGTTCGACTTCTAAGCGGGCGCGCCTCTGAAGAACCAAAAGGCCGGCTCCGGGCGCATCGGAGCCGGCCTTTTTGCTAGCGCCGCGCCGGGCGGCGGAAAATGCGTTGAAGCAGCGTCTCGCCCCCTCCTCATCCCCAAAATCTGTGGTAAACCCGCGCCATGGTGAGAGTTGCTTTTTTTAGCCGCGCGCTGGCGGCGATGGCGCTTGCAAGCCTCACGGCTTGCGGCGACGGGGGAACGCCGGGGCGGGGCCGCGCCGGCTATTGCGAAATCAATTATTCGACGCTGCCGAACTCGGATGCGGCGGAGCGTCTGGGCGAAGATCTCATTGAAACCCTGCCGGCCTGGCGCGCGAGCTACAAGACCGAGCGTCGGTTCATTGAGGCGTTCGCCCCGCTCACTGCAGAGGCGATCGAGCTGGTCGCCGGCGATGATTTGAGGGCCGACGACATCGGCTCATTCACCCTCTATGGTGGCTACAAGGGGGTGACGAGCCCCTCCCTCGCTCTGCAGATCGGCATTGACAGGGCGCGCGACCGGGAGCTTGTCGCCAAAATCGGCGCAGCCCTCGGTTATCTCTATTTGCAGGACAGCGTGCTGATTCATTGCAGCGCAGGCGCGCGGGATCGGGACGCCTCGCCGGTCTATGATCTGAAAGACCATAAGAAAGTCGACGCGCTGAATTCGGAGACGATCAAATCCGTTTACGGCATGATGATTGGAGCTGCGAACGGCGACCTGTCGCTCGGCTTCAGCTACTATGAGAACGAAGATGTTCTGCGCGTTATCGGTACAAACGACGGCGCGTCGACGGATCGCGACGCGCTTATGGACGCGGTCGCTTACATCGGCCACTTATCGGAAGACGGCGATGAGCTGGAAGTCACCATCAGCGAGCGCAACGTATCCTTTCCTTCGAATGACTGGACAGAAAGTCCGAACGGCGACCTATATTTCGAAACTGCTCTCGATGAATCCTTGCGGGAGCCGCTCGATCGGCTCCAAGCGCGTTTTCTAGGAGCGATCGATCGCATGAGCGCGGGGATCTAGCGATCCTCGGCGCTTTCCCAAGCACGAGGCCGCGACCATGAGCTTCAGAACTCTAGAATGGCGGGACGAGGACGGAACGCTCATTCTGATCGACCAGCGCAAACTGCCGGACTCGGTGGAGTATCTGGAGCTTCATGACGAGGTAGAGATCGCACGGGCGATCCGCGACATGGTGGTGCGCGGGGCGCCGGCGATCGGGGTCTCGGCCGCTTACGGAATTCTATCGGCGATCCGACGCTTCGACGGCGCTGGCCTTGAGGCCGCTCGCGCCCATTTGGACAGCGCCGACGATATTCTGCGCGCCTCTCGGCCGACCGCTGTGAACCTGTTCTGGGCGCTCGACCGCATGAAGCGCGTCGCCGCTTCCGCTGCCTCCGTTGAAGAGCTGCGGGACAAACTCAAAACCGAAGCCGAACGCATCGAAGAAGAAGATCGCCAGATCAGCATCGGCATCTCTCAGCACGCGATGAATGTGGTGCCGCAAAAGGCCACCTTCTTCCACCATTGCAATACGGGAACGCTCGCCGCCGTCGATCTCGGCACCGCGCTCGGCGTCATCCGTACAGCCCATGAAAGCGGCCGCGAGGTTATGGCGTATGTGGACGAAACACGCCCCCGCCTTCAAGGCGCGAAGCTCACCTCGTGGGAGCTACAGCAATATGGGGTGCCCCACGCCATCGTCGTTGACGGCGCGTCGGCCCATATTATGCGCACGCACAAAGTCGATCTCGCGATTGTCGGATGCGATCGGGTGGCCGCTAATGGCGACGTCGCCAATAAGATCGGCACCTACAATCTCGCCCTCGCCGCGAAGGACAATGACGTGCCCTTCTATGTTGCGGCGCCCAGCTCAACCGTCGACCTCGCGACCCCCTCTGGCGACGACATTGAAATCGAGGCGCGGGATCCGGCGGAGGTGACGGAAATCAATGGCGTCTCCATCGCGCCGGAGAACGCGCCGGCCTTTAATCCCGCCTTTGACGTGACCCCGGCGCGGCTTATCGCCGGGATCATCACCGAGCATGGCATCGCCCGGCCGCCTTATGAGGCGTCCCTGAAAGCGCTGCTGTCGCAAGGCGGCGCGCACAAATGAGCGCCATACAGAATGATTGGCGCGCCGATGCAGCGGCGGCCGCCCAGCGTATGCGCCTGCGGGGTTTTGACTATGTGATGCGCAACAATGGCGGCTATCTCAGCCAGATTTGTTCGGCCGCTGAAATCTTCGCTTTTCTCTATGGCCGCGCCATGCGGATTGGGCCGAGCGCCGCGCCGATGATCCCAGGCCCCTTCACAGGAAATCCCGGGCCAAACAATCCGGACTACGCCAATGGCGGCCTTTATAACGGCGCGCCGGGCCCGGACTTCGATCGCTTCATTTTCTCTCCCGCCCATTACGCGCTCGTTCTCTACGTGGCGCTGATCGAGCATGGCCGCCTCGCGCCGGAGGCGCTTGAGCAATTCAACCAGGACGGCTCACGGATGGAGCTGATCGGCGCCGAACACAGCCCTGGGGTCGAGAGCACCACGGGCTCCCTCGGCCAGGCGCTCAGCCAAGCCATGGGCGTCGCCCTCGGGCGCCGCATGAAGGGCGAGGCCGGCGCCGTCTGGGTCATGATGTCCGACGGCGAGTTTCAAGAGGGGCAGACTTGGGAAGCCCTGCAAGCGCTCAGCCATTACCGGCTCGGCTCGGTTCGGATTATCGTCGACGTCAACGCCCAGCAATGCGACGGCGCCATGGCGGATGTGATGCGCATCGAGCCTTTGGCCGAGCGCGCGGCCGCGTTCGGCGCCAACGCGCACGACATTGACGGTCACGACTTCGCCGCCATGGAGCGGGCGCTGGACAGCGCGGATGCGGAGCGCCCTCTCCTCATCCTGGCGCGGACGGACCCGGCGCGGGGCGTGCCGCTGATGAACGAACGCGCGCCCGTCTTGCACTATTTGCGTTTCTCTTCAGACGATGAGCGCGCGCGCTATCAGGCGGCGTTCGACGCGATGGCGGGGGCCTAGGACAGATGAGCGCGCCTCTGGAAATCGTTAAACGACCGCATGTGGAGAACTTCATCGCCTGGGCCAAGGAGCGCCCGGAGGTGGTCGTTCTCTCCGCAGACCTCACCAATTCTTGCGAAGTCGGCCCATGGCGCGACACCTATCCGGATCGTTTCTTCTCCATGGGGATGGCGGAGCAGAACATGATGGGCGTCGCCGCGGGGCTCGCGCGGGAAGGCTACACGCCTTTCATTCACACCTTCGCGGTGTTCATCTATCGCCGCGCTTACGACCAGCTGGCCATGTCGATCGCCTACCCCAATCTCCGGGTGCGGTTTTTCGGCTTTCTGCCCGGCATCGTCACGCCGGGCGGCGTGACACACCAGGCGATTGAAGATATCGCCATCATGCGGGCGACGCCGAACATGACGGTGCTGGAGACGGGCGACGCCACCGAGGTTGAAAGCGTTCTCGACGTGGCGCAGGCCGTGGACGGACCATGTTACGTGCGCTTTCTGCGGGGCGAAATGCCTCGGCTGTTTCCAAAGTCAGAGCCTTTCGCGCTCAACAAGGCGCGCACTCTGAGCGAGGGCGACGACGTCGTTATCCTCACCGCGGGCATCACCACCGAAGAGGCGATGCGGGCGGCCGATTTCCTCAACCGAAAGGGCGTCGGCGTGCGGCACCTGCATGTCTCCACCCACAAGCCCTTCACGGATCCCGCCGTGCTGGACGCTTTGAAATCATGCCGCTACGGGGCGGTGACGCTCGAAAACCACATCACCACCGGCGGGCTCGGCACAGCCGTCTCTGAACTGATGACCGATCATGGCGTCGGCAAACGCCTGATCCGGCTTGGCCTCAACGACACCTACGCCCATGGCGCAAGCCGCGACTATTTGCAGGCAGAGTACAATCTCGACGCCAAGGCGCTCGTCAAGGCCGTGGGCGAGTTGACGGGCGCGGGCTTTGAGGCGAGCGACGCCGACATCAACGCCGCAAGGGCCGAAAGCGGCGCCAGCGACGCCAAGGCGGAGGCGCTCTAGGGATGCTCAATCCCGTCTCGCTTAACCTCTCTGGCGCAAGGTTCTCCGTCACCTACGCCATCGCCGCCGAGAAGACCGACGCCCGCGCCATCGCCGAGAAAATCTGTGTGGAACAAACCATTGAGTTTCCGCCGGAACTCGTCGCCGACGACGATATCCGCGGCGAAGTCATCGGTCAGATCGAGCATATCGAAGAAACCGCGCCCGGCGTCAGCGAAGCCCGCATCACCTATGCGGTGGAGTGCGCCGGCGGCGCGCTCCCGCAGCTTCTGAATGTCATGTATGGCAACATCAGCCTCCTGCCGAATATCCGTATTTTGACGTTCGATTTGCCGACGTCCCTTTCATCTCTCTTCAAAGGGCCGCGCTTCGGATTGCCGGGCTTGCGCAAACTCTTCGATCGGCCGTCTGGACCCCTCTTCATGACGGCGACCAAACCCCAAGGATTGCCGGTGACGGCGCTCGCCGCCCAGGCGCGCGACTGCGCCCTCGGCGGTCTTGATATCGTCAAAGACGATCACGGCCTCGCCAATCAGCCCTTCGCGCCGTTCCGTGAGCGACTGAAAGCCTGCGCGGACGCCGTCGCCGAGGCCAACGCCCGAACTGGCGGGAACACGGTCTACGCGCCTATGATCAGCGGCCCGAGCGAGCGCATCATCGAGGACGCCTACTACGCGAAAGATGTGGGGGCGGGGGCGCTGCTCGTGGCGCCAGCCCTTGTCGGATTTGACGTGGCGCGCCGCCTGGCGGAGGACGACGCGCTGTCGCTCCCCATCGTCGGTCACCCGGCGCTGATCGGATCCTACGCGGTGGCGCCGCTCACTGGGTTTTCATTCTCCGCCCTCTTTGGCCGGCTGTTCCGCCTTATCGGGATGGATGTGTCGATCTTCCCGAATTTCGGCGGCCGGTTTTCGCTCTCGCCCGAAGAATGCCGGGAGACTGTGACGGGCTGTGCGGAGGATTGGGGGGCGTTCGCGCCCATCGCGCCCGCGCCCGGCGGCGGCATGACGTTTCAAAACGTGCCGGAGATGGCGGCGTTTTATGGCGACGACGTCATGTATCTCATGGGCGGTGATTTGCACCGCCAGGAAACGCCGCTGGCGGAAAGCTGCAAGCGCTTGCGCGCCTTGGCCAACGCAGCGTGATTGCGCTTCTGGGCGTCCCCGCCCTCCTCCTCATCGCTGTTCTGTTCTCCGAGAACCGTAAAGCCATCCGCGTTAAAGACGCCGCGATGACATTCGGCCTGCAACTCGCGATCGCTATCTTCGCAGTGGCGACGCCAATTGGAGCGGCAGTGCTCGGCGAGTTAAGCGGCGGCGTCCGCGCGCTCTTGGGCTACGCGCAAACGGGCGCTTCGTTTGTGTTCGGACCGCTGGCCGATGGCGGCTCAGGCCTCATCCTCGCCTTTCAAGTACTGCCAGTCATCATTTTCATCGCGTCGCTGGTGAACGTCCTCTTCCACCTGAAAGTGATGGACTTCCTTATTCGGACCATCGGCGGCGCCTTGCGAAAGGCGACGGGGGCCTCGCGCCTGGAGAGCACCTGCGCCGCCGCCAATATCTTTGTCGGCATGGCCGAGGCGCCCTTGGTGATCTTGCCCTATTTGCCAAAGCTGAGCCGGGCGCAGCTCTTCGTGATTATGGGCCTAGGGCTTTCTAGCGTCGCCGGCAGCGTCATGCTCGCCTACGCCGCCCTCGGCATGGATATCGACCTCCTCCTCACCGCGGCCTTCATGGCGGCCCCTGGGGGCCTCCTCATCACCCGAATTCTGGTGCCGGAAACGGAAACCCCGTTCGACATCGGCGGGGCGGAGGAGACGGGGGAGGCGAGCGCGAGCCGCCATGGCAGCGTTATGGAGGCGGCGACCGACGGCGCGTTGATCGGCCTTCAGATCATGTTGAATGTCATCGCTGTGCTGATCGCCTTCGTCGCCGGCGTCGCCCTCCTCAACGGGATCCTCGGCGGTGTGGGCGGGCTCGTCGGCGCGCCCAGCCTGTCTCTAGAGCAGCTCTTCGGCTACGCCTTCGCGCCCGTCGCCGTCCTCATCGGAACGCCCCTCAGCGAAGCGGTGGAGGCCGGCCAGTTCCTCGGCCAAAAGGTCGTGCTGAACGAATTCCTCGCCTATGCGAACTTCTCCAGCGTCATGGAGGGCTTCAGCGCGGAGGGGCGCGCCGCCCTCACCGTGGCGCTGTGCGGCTTCGCCAATCTCAGCGGCCTCGCCGTGCTCATCGCGGGCCTTGGCAGCCTGGCGCCGGAGCGGCGGAGCGAGATCTCCAAGCTTGGCCTCAAGACCGTGCTGGCGGGCACGCTCTCCAACTTTCTGAGCGCCGCGATCGTCAGCGCCCTCTTGGGCCTTGGGCGTCTTGTCGGCGGTTAAGAGAAGCCGTTGATCCCGCTAATCAGCGGGCCTAACGATACCGCGTAAGGACAACGATAAACCATCCCGCCTCGGCCGCTGGAGCTTCCATGAGAGCCGCCCTCCTCGCCATCGGCGCTCTGCTCATCGCCGTTTCAATCCTGATTTCGGGGAACTCCCTGCAGACGTCGGCGATCGCCATCCGCGCCGACTTGGAAGGCTTCCCGCTGTTCCTCATCGGCCTTCTCCATTCCGGGTACTTCGTCGGTTACATCGTCGGCTGCCGGGTGACGCCGCATCTCG
>JBCDJH010000067.1:0-8410 GCA_038747965.1 Pseudomonadota bacterium | reverse complement strand
GTATGGCGTCTGCGCGACGGCTTGCGGAGCCGAGGTGCGCCGCGCGCCGGAGGCCGATTTGCAGATGTCGGTGGAGGCCATCGCCGAGGCCGCGGATGCGCGCACACGGCTCTGCTTTATCGCCAATCCGAACAATCCGACGGGCGCCTATTTGAATGGAGACGCGCTGCGTCGCCTCCGCGCCGCCTTGCCTCAGGGCTGCCTTTTGGTGCTCGACGGCGCCTATACGGAGTATGTGGGCGCGGGCGACTATGAGGATGGCTTGTCCTTGGTTACTGAGGCGGGCGACGTCGCGGTGATACGGACATTTTCGAAGATCCACGGGCTCGCCGCCTTGCGCATTGGTTGGGGCTACTTCCCCGCGGGCGTTGCGGATGCGCTGAACCGGATCCGTGGACCGTTCAATGTCAGCACGCTCGCCCAAGCCGCGGGAGAGGCGGCCGTCTTGGACGGCGCGCACGCCGCCCAGTCCGCCGCGCATAACACTGAATGGCGGGCCTGGCTGAAAGACGCCTTGGAGGCGGCCGGCCTCGTCGTTCATCCGAGCGAGGCCAATTTTCTTTTGATCGACTTCGCCAATGCGCCGATTTCAGCGGAGGCCGCCAACGCCGCTCTCGCCCGCGAGGGGCTGATCGTGCGCGAAACCGGCGAGTACGGATTGCCGAGCTGCCTTCGCGTCACCATCGGGCTGGAAGACGCCAATCGCCGCGTGGCGGATGTGTTGAAACGCGCGCTTGCGGACGCGTCAGTGTGATGGCGGGCTCAGGCTCTCGCCCCGATAACGGCGCCCCACCTTTAAAGACGCTGGCGATCGTGGGCGTCGGGCTCATCGGCGCGTCGGCGGCCCGGGCGGCGAAGGCGCGGGGCTTGGCGGAGCGCATTGTCGGCGCCGATCCCGATGATAAGGCTCGGGAGGCAGCTTTGCGCCTCGGCGTCGTCGACGCGGTGGAGGCGGAGGTTGGGCCGGCCGTGGCGGAGGCGGACCTCACCATCGTCGCCGCGCCCGTCGGCGCGATCCCTTCGATCTTCGCCGATATCGCGGGCGCGGCGCCCTCTGGCGCGATCGTCACCGATGTCGGGTCGGTGAAGAGCGCTGTCGCCGACGCGGCGAAGCCGTTTGCGGATCGGTTGCGCATCGTGCCGGGACACCCGATTGCGGGTACGGAGAAATCAGGTCCGGAGGCTGGCTTCGCCTCGCTGTTTGAGGGACGCTACGTGCTCCTCACGCCTTTGCAGCAGGCGGACGCAGCCTATGGGGATGCGGTCAGCGCCGTCTCCGCGTTTTGGGCGGGGTGCGGCGCGATCGTTGAGACCATGACGCCCGAGCGCCACGATCTCGCCCTCGCCGTCACCAGCCATGTGCCCCATCTCATCGCCTACAACATCGTCGGGACCGCCGCCGATCTGGAGACTGTGACCGATAGCGAAGTCGTCAAATACTCCGCAGGCGGATTTCGAGATTTTACGCGGATCGCCGCCTCCGACCCCACCATGTGGCGAGACGTCTTTCTGCACAACAAAGAGGCGGTGCTGGAGGTTCTGGGGCGGTTTACGGAGGATTTAAGCGCTCTCCAGCGGGCGATCCGCTGGGGCGATGGCGACGCGCTTTTCAACCTTTTCACCCGCACCCGGGAAATCCGGCGCAACGTGATCGACGCTGGCCAGGAGACTGACTTGCCGAACTTCGGCCGCGACGCCCCGGATAGCCCTGCCGCCCCTGGCGTCGCGCCGCCCTCCGCCCCGTCAGAAAAGGGTGGGGACCTCGAATAGTTCTAAGGGGCCGAGGCGCGCGGCGCCGTCTGCGAAGGCGAGATCGGCTTTGAGAGCGCCGCTTTCGCCGCCGGAGGCCAGCGCCATCAGCACGAGCGCCGCGCGCACGCCCTCCACCGTGTCTTTCGGCAAGCCGCTGCGGGCGGCCAGGATATCGGCGACGCCGCCCGGATTGCGCAAAGACGCGGCGAGATCGCCGGTAAGGTGCCCGTCCGGCCCCACGGTGAGGTCGCCGGTGGCGCTGAGCCCCACTGAGCGATCGGCGATTTCGAAATGGCGCACTTCGATGCGGCCGCCTTGCTCCGCCCAATCGGCGACGGCGCCGCTGGCGAGGCGGGTGAGGTCGATAGAGCGCGCCTCTGTCACGAACCCGGCGGCCGTCACGGAAGCGAGGTCGAACGACGCATCGCCGACCAGGTCCGACCCAACCGCGATCTGAAGATTTTTGCCTTGGGCGCCGATCAGCGCGCCGTCGCCGAGGGCGGCCTCGCCCTCAGGGTTTGTTTCCAGATGCAGGGCCAATTCCTCAAAGCCCAGGGCGCCCGCGATAAGGCCGTCATCCATGCGCCGGGCGACACCGTTGGCGAAGCTCACCCGCAATCGCTGCTCCGCATCGCCCATGCGGTTGAGGCTGGCCCGGGCCGCCTCGGCCTCAATCGCCCAGACGATGTCTTCGCCCCGAAGCGCGCCCGGCGCCATGGTGACGCGCTGCTCGCCCTTGGCCGAGGCCACCACATGGTTCGGATTAAAGGGCGTGGCGTTCAGCGTCAGCTTGTCGGCCCGCCAGCTCCAGGCGGGGCCGCCATTCGCGGCGGGGGCGCCGGCGAGGCGCGGCTCCTCCAACACGATGCGAAGGAAAAAGGGAAAGCCCGCCCGTTTGATTGCGGCGTAGGAGGCGTCCTTGCCAGCGCCCCGCTGGTCCGCGCTCCAGGCCTCGACGTCTGCCGCCACCTTCGCCGCGGTCTGCATCCACGCGACGCTGTAGCCGAGGAAAAGCAGGCCGGCGATGGCCAAGGGCGCATAGAGGCCCCAACGCAAACGGGGTAAGGAGGACATGGACGGTCTTTCGATATGGACGTCAAACGAGATGTGAACGCCCGAAGCCTGGGCGAGGACGGACGCGGAATCAATGGCGCGATCGGGCGCGAACGACATAGCTGTAGAGGACGGCGCCCCGGCGGCCGAATTAGGGCGGCGGCCGGATGTGCGCTGGGTGTTCGGCTATGGCTCGCTGATGTGGCGGCCGGATTTCCCGCATGTCGCCCGGGTGAAGGCGCGCCTCGCCGGCTATCGGCGCAGCTTGTGCGTCTACTCCGTCCATCACCGGGGAACGCCGGAGGCGCCGGGGCTGGTGTTCGGGCTCGATCGCGGCGGCTCGTGCCAGGGCGTCGCCTTCGCTGTCGAGGCTAGCGCATGGGATGACGTGGTTTCCGGGTTGCGGGCGCGCGAGCAAGTGACGTCGGTTTATTTGGAGCGCCAGGTGCGCGTGCGCCTGGACGGCGGCGCGACGGTCGACGCCGTTGTTTACGTCGTCGATCGGGCCCATCCCCAATATGCGGCCGACCTCGCCATCGAAGACCAGGCGCGGCTGGTGGCGCGCTCAAAGGGACAGTCGGGCGACAACGTCTCCTATGTTTGCGAGACGGCCCGCAGGCTCGACGATTTGGGTGTTCGGGACGCCCGGCTCACGGCGCTTGTGGCGGCGTTGGAGCGCTGAGCGGCGCCTCGGCCGCATGGGCGCCGACCGGGCCTGCCGCGGCTGGCGAGAGGTTCGCGCTCTCCTGTCTGATCGCGTGCCGAAGGGCGTCTTCAAAGGCGGGCCGGCGCAGGCCGGGCGCGATCTCCGGCAGGAACGAGAGACGGATGTCTCCAGGCTCGCGCCGAAAGCCTGGATGCCGCCAATAGCGTCCCGAGTCGTGGGCGACGGGGGTGCACGCGATCTTCAGCAAACTATAGAGGGCGGCGGCGCCTGGCTTGTAGTCCGTCGTTTGTCCAGGCGCCGTGCGGGTGCCTTCGGGAAAAATGATGATCTGGCGTCCCTCGGCGAGGCGCTGTTTCGCGACCGAAATGAGGCCCCGAAGGCTGGTTGCGCCGCCGTCTCGCTCAATCGGAATCATGCCTGCGCGGGCCGCCCACCAGCCGATGATGGGCACGCGCATAAGCTCGGACTTGAGAACGAAGGCCGGGCGGGGGACAGCGACGCACAGCACAATGGTTTCCCATTGCGATTGATGATTGCTGGCGATGAGCGCAGCGCCGGTCGGTCGCCGCTCCGCCCCTAGCGTGCGCCAGCCGAGGCCGCATATCGCTTTCAAGCCGCCCAGCATGGTCCGCGCCCAAAGCTGGATCGCAAACAGCGCATCGCGCTGGCGCATGAGCAATGTCGGCCAAAGCACGGCCGCAAGCAGCACCGTCGTGGCCACCATGTAGGCTGCGTAGAGATACGACCGAAAGGCTGTCATGTCGGCATCGCTGATCCAAGGCTGAGTGCGGTCGCGAGAGGCGCCGATCAGCCCCAGTCTTTTAAGTTGAGATCGCCCTGAACCGCAAAACCGAGGCGAGAGGTCGCTGCGGCGCGCTCAGGTCGCAGGGCTAACTAGCTTAAAATCGCCAGCCTGGCCCGTGTCGCCAAATATTTATTGTACTCGGTCGCAATGCGAAACATGTAGCGGGGCCTCGCCCAGGCGATCGAACGCGATCCCCAGGGCGCGGAGGTGGGATAAGCGACCAGATCCGCGTCCGGCAGGCGATCGCGCAGCAACGCCAGGCTGCGCGGCATGTGATAGTCGGACGTCACCACAATCAAGCTGTTCATGTCGTGTGCGCCGGCCCAAGCGGCGATTTCATGGGCGTTGCCGATGGTGCTCGCCGCCTCGCGCCCGAGCGCGACGCAGCAGCCGAAGAGAGACGGCTCGGCGCGGGCGATCTTCATGATCTCGCCGTCGGAGACGTCTGGCCCGACGCCTGAGATCAGCATCCGCGGCGCCGCGCCGTCCGCGAGCAGGCGGGCGCCCGCTTTAATCCGGGTGCCTTGGCCTCCGGTGAGGACGGCGAGCCCGTCCGCTTTCAGGTGCTGGCTGGTCTCCCAGGCCGGCAGTGTGGCGAGAAACCACCCGAAACCTGCGACCCAGAGCGCGGCGACAGCCGCCGCCGTTATGGCCAGATATCTCATCGCTCCCCGCTCCGCGCGCCCCGGCGCGGCGTTGATCGCTCCCCACCTTTGAGTATGGCGCACTCTCGCGACCTTGCGCCATCGAAAGACACAGAGTCCTCTTTCGCGCCCCAACTCTAATGAGGGAGGTTAGACCCGCTGCGCCAACTCGCGCAAAACCGTGTAGCGCGCAACGAGCGCCGTGAGCCCGCAGGCGCCGATCGGCACGATCACGAGCCATAAGAGCGTTCCGGCCCTCAGGCCCACTTGCGGCAGGAAGTAGCCGCCGCCGGACCCGGCTGAGCCGCCAGCGCCGAGGGCGAGCAGAGCCATCAGCATTACGGCGACGGCAAGGCCCGCCAAAGCGCCTTTGAGACCCAGCGCCAAGAAATGCCGTTGAACGCGGGACGCGATGAACCGATCCTCCGCGCCAATGAGATGCAGCACCTCGACGATTTCCGCATTCGCCGCGAGCCCGGCTTTCGCCGCGAATACGACAATCGCGGCGGTCGCGCCGAGTATTGTCGCCAGGGCTGCGAAGGCGGCTAAGTGCAACGCCCCGCCAAACTCCAGAAGCCGTTCGTTCCAGGCCCGGTGGTCGTCCAGCGAGGCGAGCGGCGCTGCGGCGGTGATGCGACTGGCGAGGACCTCTAAATCCGGCGGGTCCCGCGGGTTCAGATCGACTTCGATGAGGCCTGGAATCGGAAGGCTGGCGGGCAGATTGTCTTTGCCAAGCCAGGGCTCCAGCATTTTCTCCGCCGCGTCCCGGCTGATCGCCCGGGCGGCGTTAACGCCCCGCGCCGCCCGCAGCACGCGCAGCGCTGCTTGCGTCTGTGCGGCGATCTCCTCCGGGCGTTCGCCCTTGATCTGGACCGTGACGGCGCCGGACAGGTCTGAGGTCCAGCGATCGACGGCGCCCGAGACAGCGAGCGCGCCGGTGAGCGCGAGCGTGGCCAGAAAGCACATCACAGCGATGACCGCGACCAGCGGCCCGCCGGCTGCGCCCGCGTCCGGCAAGATGGTGCGCGCCTTGGCTCCCGACAGTGTGGCGGCGGCCTGCCGCATCGCCGCGCTCGCAACCGCGGCCGGCTTTGCATTTGCGGCTTTGTCCGAAGTGTCCGCAGCTGTTGTCATGATCGCTGCGCTGCGGCGTCCGCCGCTTTGCGCCCCTCGCGGCGCCGGCCCGTCGATGAGGCTTCTTGGATAAGCCGGCCATTGGCGAGCCGAAACACCGGCTTTTGGAGGCTTTCGACCAGGGCGAGATCGTGCGTCGCGATCATCACCGCTGTGCCGAGTTTGTTGAGCTCCAAAAACAGCCGCATGATCCGCGCGCCCATATCCGGATCGACATTCCCCGTGGGCTCGTCAGCCAAAATGAGATCAGGCTTCGCCACCACCGCGCGGGCGATCGCGAGGCGCTGCTTCTCCCCGCCCGACAGAACCGGCGGGCGGGAGGCGATGCGCGCGCCGAGCCCCACCCAAGTTAACAGTTCCATTACGTCTTCCCGGTAGCTGTTAGGGTTAACGCCGGCGATTTTGAGCGGCAAAGCGACATTGTCGAACGCGGTGAGATGATCCAGCAAGCGGAAGTCTTGGAAGATGACGCCAATGCGTCGCCTCAGAGCGGGCAGCTCCGCGCGCGGCGTCTCGGTGACGTTCTTTCCGAAAAGGGAGACCGTTCCGCGGCTCGGCCGCTGGGCGAGATACGCGAGCTTCAGCAGCGACGTCTTCCCTGCGCCGGAGGGCCCCGTCAAGAAGCGGAAGTCGCCCGGCGCGATGTGCAGATTGATGTCGGTGAGCGTTTCCGGCTGATCGCCGTAGGTGAGGCCGACTTGTTCGAACTTTGCGATCACGGGCAACCACTTCGCCTGACTGTGGACGCGTGTCTAGAGGGTTTCGCCGCGCCGCGCCAGCGCGCGCCGGCCTTTCAAACCGGTTCTTGGAGCGGGCGGACGTGATCATAACCTGCGAAGAATGCGGCAGCCGATATGAGGCGGACCGCGCCCAGTTCGAGCCTGAGGGCCGTAAAGTGCGCTGCGCTGATTGCGGTCACGTCTGGTTTCAAGCCCCCGTTCCGGACCCCGCGCCAGACGGCGACGCGGAGGCTGACGCGCCAATGGAGCTGACGCCCTCGCCAGCGACAGCCGAGGAGCCTGAGGACGCGGTTGTCATCGAGCCGGATGCGGGCGCTGAAGAGGAAGCCCCCGCCGATGAGCCGGCGGACGACGAATTGCGGGCGCTTGACGACGTGCGCATGCGCGCGCAGGCTCGCGAGCAAAACCGGTTGACGCCGCTCAAGGCGGCTGGATGGCTCGCCCTCATCGGCGGAACCGCGGCGGCGACCTTCGGCGCCTACACTTATCCCGATGCGGTTGTGTCGGCGTGGCCGCAAACGGCGACCGCCTATGAGGTTCTCGGCCGGCCTGTGAACGCCCGCGGGCTAGAGATCCAGGTGGTGAGCCACCGGATCGCAGCGGGCGCGGCCGACCCCGTGCTGAAGGTCGAAGGCGTCGTTGAGAACGTCTCCGCGGAGCCGCAGATCGCGCCGCTCCTGCGGGGCTCCCTTCGCGCCGCTGGCGACGACGGCGGTGAGGAGCGCGTTTGGACGTTCCCAGCTTCAGATCGCCCGTTGCAGCCAGGCGAGCGCGCGGAGTTCGTCTCTGAGGTTCCTGCGCCCGCCGGGCCGTCGGATCTTGAGGTGCGGTTTATCCGCCGGGACGATCTGAGCGCTCCCGCGCCTTAAGCGCCCCCGCACTCTAACAAAACGCGCAGCCCTTTCGCCGCCCGAGTTGCGGCGCTCCTCCATTGGCGCTTAGCTCTCGCCGCAAGCTGGCTGATTCCCCGAGCCACGCATTTAAGAGGGCCTTCCATGAGAGTATTGTTCGACGAAGCCTCCATCGCGGAACGCATCGAGCGCCTGGCGGACGAGATCGCGAAAGATCTGCCGGAGGACGCGCTGATTGCGCCCATTCTGACGGGGGCTTTTGTGTTCGCCGCCGATCTGGTGCGGGCCTTGAGCCGCCATGGTTTGAACTGCGACGTCGATTTTCTCCACCTGTCGAGCTATGGCGACGCGCGGGTCTCGTCTGGAAACGTCATGCTGCTGAAGGATCTTCAGACGGACGTGCGCGGGCGCGCGGTGCTACTGGTTGACGATGTGCTTGATTCGGGGCGCAGCATCGCCTTCGCCCAGCGCCTTCTGGCCGATCGCGGCGCCGGTCCGGTGAAGCTATGCGTTCTTGTCGACAAGCGGGCCGGGCGCGCTGAGGCTGTGGAGGTCGACTACGCTGGCTTCGAGGCCGACGGCGACGCCTTCATCATAGGCTACGGGATGGACGACGCCGGCCGGTGGCGCGGGCTGCCGCATATCGGCGTGGTTGAGACTTGAGGCGCCGCGCGCCACGCTAGAGCCGTTTGCGTCTGAAACGATTTAGGGCGGACGCCACAAACGGCTCTAGGTCTTTGCGTCCGCAATTCGCGCAAGCAAAG
>JBCDJH010000066.1:0-8501 GCA_038747965.1 Pseudomonadota bacterium | reverse complement strand
TGGGAGGGGCAAGCCTGGTCTGACATTCCCCGCGCCGAACTCGATGCATGGGCGGCGGACTTTCTCCACGCGCGGCCCCATGGCGGCGAGAGCGTCGCAGACCTGCGAGCGCGTGTGAGCGAAGCCCTTTCGGAGGAGCTGGCGAGAGCCGAGCGCACCGTGATCGTCACCCATTCCGGCGTCATTCGGGTCGCCCTCTCCACGGGCGACACGGCTGACGGTTTTTCGGCGAATATCGGCTTTGGCGGGCGTGTCGCAATCGACCGCCTCAATGGAGAGACGCAATGAGCGACACCGAGACCCACAAGGCTGAGATGCAGAAGCTCAAAGAAGAGCAGGCGCGTAAAACGGCCGACGCGAAGGATCCAGGCCGCGGGCTCATCCTCGTTCATACGGGAGACGGAAAAGGCAAATCCAGCTCAGCCTTCGGCGTTATCGTACGGGCGCTCGGATGGGGCCACCGCGTTGGCGTCGTGCAGTTCATCAAAGGCAAGTGGGTGACGGGCGAACGGCAGTTTTTCGATCGGCTGGATGACGTTGATTGGCGCACCATGGGCGACGGCTTCACATGGGACACCCAAGACCGCGCGCAGGATGTTGCGGCGGCTGAGGCGGCGTTCGCAGCGGCGACAGAGATGATGGCGAGCGGCGACTACGACCTCATCGTACTCGACGAAATCAACATTGCGCTGCGTTACGACTACCTTTCGATCAGCACTGTGATCGGCGCCTTGAAGGCCCGATCTGACCGCACGAGCGTGGTCCTCACGGGCCGGGACGCGAAGTCCGAACTCTGCGATTACGCAGACCTCGTCAGCGAAATGCGTGAAGTGAAGCATCCATTTAAGTCGGGCATCAAAGCACAACGCGGGCTGGATTATTGAAGCGTACCCGCGCCGAACGAACGCCGGTTCAATTTGTCGCCGAACCACGCGGCAAGCTGATAAGACCCTCGCGCATTTTATGCGTACAAAGATAACTACAGTCTCTCATAGAAGCGGTGTCGTTGGCGGGCGCGCAAATCGTCCGGCTGTTGTATCGCCGTTATGTAAACAGCCTTTGACGCCCTGTGTTTCGTAAGAAATTGACTGCGGCGCGCCTTTACGATAGCTGCAAGATTAGACGGTGCTCTCTTGACCGAGAGCTAAGAGGGAAGCCGGTGGAAGACCGGCGCTGTACCCGCAACTGTAAGTCGTAAGTGAGTGGCCACGACGCCACTGGGGCGAGAGCTCTGGGAAGGCGGCCATGAACGTTCAGCGACGAGCCAGGAAACCTGCCATCGCGTCGTTCGCCCGGGGACCGGGAAAAGTCTCAGCGGGCAGGAAGATCTATCGATCTCTCCTCAGAAGCGACAGCTGAAAAGGGCCTGGCCGCCCGCATGGCCCTCGCCATGTGGCCAGTGATGTCGTTTTGAAATGCGCTTCCACTGCTGGGCGGCACGGCGCAAGAGGGGTAATCCATGACCTACCGACCCGCCCTGCTGGGCGCGCTCTCCTTAACTGTCAGTGCGCAGGCGCTGTTCACCAATACCGCGGCCGCCCAGACCGATGGCGAAACTCAGCCGCTCGCCGATGCGCCGATCGCAGCGACCGATGACGCCAATCGATATGAGGGCGGCATAGAGCCCATTATCGTCACTGGCACGCGGTTTGAGACGCCGCTCGATCAGATCGGCCGATCCGTGACGGTTCTGACATCTGACGATATCCGTGTGCGTCAGCAGCGCTTCGTCTTCGATGCGCTCAACGCCGTTCCAGGCGTACAGATCATTCGCTCAGGGAGCTTCGGCGCTCTCTCCAGCGTGTCGCTAAGGGGATTGCCGAGCGATCAAACGCTCGCCGTACAGGACGGCGTTATTCTCAACAATCCGTCTTCATTTGGGGGTGAATTCAACTTCGCCAACTTTGACACCTCCGACATCGAACGCATCGAAGTCCTCCGTGGCGCACAATCGACACTCTACGGATCGAATGCGATCGGCGGCGTCATCAACATTGTCACGAAGGACGGGCGCGACGGCTTCGGCGGCGAAGCGTTCCTCGAAGGCGGCTCGTTCGGAATGGTCCGCGGCGCCGGCACGGTAATGGGCGGGAATGAGATCGCGTCAGGCCGTGTAACCGTCAGCGGCACGACGGCCCGCGGTTACTCGTCCGCAGACGAGGCGAATGGAAACACGGAAGACGACGGTTTCGATAACATCACCGTCTCATCGAAAGGGCGCTTCCAACCGCTTGAAAACCTCGTCTTCGACGCTGTCGTTCGGTATCAAGACAGTGAAAACGAGTTTGATGGCTTTGATTTCGTCAACGGCTCAGCGGACGCTGACGAAGTCGGCGAGACGCAGGAGTTGACGGTCGCGGGCTTTGCAACGCACACGCTGCTTGACGGCAAGCTGGAGAATCGTCTGTCCATCACCTACCTTTTAAACGATCGGCTAAATGTGTCCGACGGCGTCACCTCGTTCGATTCAGAAGGCACGCGCATTTCAGGAGAGTATCAGGGGACGATCACCCCTGCCGATTGGATCAGCGTTATCGCCGGCGCCGAGTATGACGTGCAGGAAGCCCAGACGGCCGTTGGTTTCGGCGGCGATCAGGAGATCACAACAATCAGCGGATTTGGCCTCGTGCAGTTGCAGCCGCTGACCAACGTCACCTTGAACGCTGGCGTTCGGCATGACGCCAGCGATGACTTTAGCGACGAGACGACCTTTAGCGTTTCGGGCGTTGTTGAAGTTCCGCAGACCGGGACGCTTGTACGCGGCAGCTATGCGGAAGGCTTCCGGGCGCCGACCGCTGGCGAGTTTGGGTTTAACCCTGATCTTTTCGCCGAGTTCAGCGATGGCTGGGACATCGGGCTGGAGCAGCCCCTGTTGAATGGCCAAGCCCGTTTTATGGTCACCTACTTCGACCAAACAATCGACGACTTAATCGCCTTTGACCTGAACGCGTTCACGTTCGTCAATATTCAGGAGTTCACATCCGACGGCGTGGAAGTCGCGTTTGACGCAACGCTGACGGATTGGCTGGCGATCAACGCGGCCTACACATACACAGACGCCATAAATCTCTCCACGGAAATCGCCGCGGGCAATCAGCCTGACCACCGGGTCGCCGTTGAGTTTTTGGCCGAACCGACTGATCGTTTGTCGTTGTCTCTTGGGGTCAGCTACAATGGCGAGGAGGAAGATGGCGACGTCCTGCTCGATGACTTTTTCCTCGTCAATCTGCGCGGGGCGTTCGCGGTGACCGAGCGGCTTGAAGTCTTCGCGCGCATCGAGAATCTGACCGATGCGGACTACCAGGACAATTTCGGTTTCGGAACTGCGCCAATTTCAGGCTTCGGCGGGATTCGCGCAAGGTTCTAATGGGAACAGTCGTCCGCAATCGGAGATGGCTGGCGACGCTGCGAATGCTCGTCGCCAGCGCATGTGTCGCTGCTTGCGGAAACGCCGATCTGAATGAGAGGCCGTCCGCCTATCCAGCTGAACGTCCACAACGGATCGTCAGTCTCGATTACTGCGCCGATCAGTACGTCCTCAAACTGGCGGACCGCGAGCAGATCCTTGCGGTCTCTCCAGATGCGGAAAAGCAATTCTCTTATATGCGGGCCGCCGCCAAAGACGTACCGACCGTGCGTCCTGTCGCGGAAGATGTGCTTATCCTGAAGCCCGACCTTGTGGTGCGCGCCTATGGCGGCGGGGCGAATGCGGCGGCCTTCTTTGAGCGCGCCGGAGTGCCCGTGCTGCAGGTTGGCTGGGCGTCAAGCGTTTACGGCGAAGAGATTGGCTCAATCACGCAATTGATCCAACATGTGGCGGACGGCGTCGGGCAATCGCGCCGCGGCGACGCGCTGGTGGCCGAGTACAGAACGCGCCTCGCCGCCATTCAGACGCGGAGCGCCAATGAAGCCGCGCTTTACATGACCCCCGCTGGCGTTACGACCGGACCGGGCTCGCTCGTCCATGAGATGTTGCTGGCGGCGGGCGTTGCGAACTTTCAAAAACAGCCGGGCTGGCGCTCTATCCCGCTGGAGCGATTGGCGTACGAGCAGCCTGATTTTGTTGTCGCCGCCTTTTTCGAGACGCTCACCAATCACCCTGACGCGTGGAGCCCATCGAAGCATCCTGTCGCCAAGGCTCAGATGACGAGCCCAAACACCGTGCCGCTCCAGGGCGCGTGGACGGCGTGCGGCGGTTGGTTCATCCTTGACGCCGTGGAGACGATTTCAAACCGAGCCTTAGCGGGCGGCGCTGCGAAATGACGGCGCGCAGCTGGCTCACGCCCGGGCTCGCCGCCGGCGGCGTCGCCGCGATCATTGCCGCCTGCTTGCTCGGATCGACACCGCTGCCGTTCGATCGCATTGTCATGGCGCTATTTGGCGGCGGCGACGCGGCCGACCGTTTGGTGGTCTGGTCGATCCGATTGCCGAGGGCGCTCGCCGCCTTTCTCGTTGGGGCCGCGCTCGGTCTCAGCGGCGCCGCGATGCAGGGTTTGTTGCGCAATCCCCTCGCCGAACCCGGCGTGCTCGGCGTCTCAGCGACGGCTTCGCTGGCGGCGACGTTTTCCCTCTACTATGGCCTAGCGGCGCTCAGCCCGTGGGTGCTTCCGCTCTCCGCTATATTTGGCGCCATGTTGGCGACCGCCCTTTTGGCGTTCGCGGCCATCCGCACACGCTCGGTCGTAACGCTCATACTGATCGGCGTCGGCCTATCGAGTTTTGCGGGCGCCGCCATGAGCCTCTTCATGAACCTCGCGCCCAACCCATTTTCGTTGTCCGACATGGTCAATTGGATGCTGGGCTCCGTCGCCAATCGCAGCAATCACGAGATTGGGCTGGCCCTCCCCTTTCTCATCGCCGGAAGCGCGATCCTGTTCACGACGAGACGCGGGCTCTCCGCGCTCACGCTCGGTGAAGAGGGGGCCAGCGGCGTTGGCTTAAACCTCCGCAATCAACGCATCTACACGGTGGTGGGCGCCGGCCTCTTAACGGGCGCCTCCGTGGCGCTCGCCGGCGTGATCGGCTTTGTCGGCATTGTCGCGCCGCATCTCATTCGGCCTTTCGTCGGTTACGATCCCGCGCGTTCGCTTATCCCTTCTGCGTTACTGGCCGGCCTCATTCTTGTTGTCGCCGATATCAGCGTGCGCCTTATTCCAACGGCGTATGAGCTTAAGCTCGGCGTCTCCGCGGCGCTGGTGGGCGCCCCCGTCTTTGTGTGGATCGCCATGCAGCGGAGAGCCGTCCATGACTGAGCTTGTCGCAAGTGGCTTGACCGTGAAAACGAAGGACGCGGTGTTGGTCGATACCGCCAGCTTCAGCCTCGCTTGCGGCGAGTTTGTCGCCCTCCTCGGCCCCAATGGCGCGGGCAAGACCAGCCTTATTCGCGCAAGCCTCGGAATGGAGCAGCCGGCGGCGGGAGCGGCCGCGCTGAGCGGGCGCGACACGATGCGCTTGGACCCGCAGAGCCGGGCGCGGAGCCTCGCCTACTTGCCACAAACGCGCCCCCTCGCCTGGCCGAACATCGTTCGCGACGTGGTGGCGCTCGGCCGGTTTAGCCGGGGGGTCACGCTCGGACGCCTCCAAGGCGTCGACGCCGAAGCTGTGGGTCGCGCCATCGCGGCCTGCGACTTATCTCATCTCGCCCATCGCCGCGCAGACACCCTCTCAGGCGGCGAACTGGCGCGTATGCATTGCGCGCGCGCGTTTGCCGCCGAGGCGCCGCTGTTGATCGCCGATGAGCCCACGGCGGCGCTCGACCCGCGTCACCAATTTCGCATCCTTGATCTCATCGCCGACTTTGTAAAACGCGGCGGCGGCGCGCTGGTGGTGTTGCACGACATCGAACTTGCCGCCCGCTACGCCTCGCGCCTCATATGGATGAAAAATGGCCGCATCCTCGCCGATGGGCCGCCCGGTGAAACTCTGTCATCAGAGCGCCTTGAAGAGGTGTATGGCGTACGCGCCAGTATAGACGGTTTGCGCATAAACATGGCGGGGCCCGCGTGACGGCCAAAGCGCTTATGCTACAGGGCACGGGCTCAGACGTCGGAAAATCTGTGTTGACCGCAGCATTCTGCCGCATCGCCCATCGGCGCGGCCTGTCGGTCGCGCCGTTTAAGCCGCAAAATATGTCGAACAACGCGGCTGCCTGCGCTGGTGGTGGGGAGATCGGGCGCGCCCAGGCGCTGCAGGCGAAGGCGTGCGGGCTTGCGCCCCACACAGATATGAACCCGGTGCTCCTCAAGCCGCAAACCGACCGCACCTCGCAAGTCGTCGTCCAGGGCCGCGCCGTTCAGGCCATGGACGCCGCTGACTACATGGCGCGCCGAGATCGGCTCATGGGGGCCGTGATGGAAAGCTTTGAGCGCCTCGCAGCGCGACACGATCTCGTTCTTGTGGAGGGGGCCGGCAGTCCAGCGGAGATCAATTTGCGCGCGCGCGACATCGCCAATATGGGCTTCGCCCGCCGCGCGGGCGCGCCCGTTTGCCTCATCGGCGATATTGAAAAAGGCGGCGTGATCGCCAGTCTCGTTGGCACAAAGACTGTTCTAACCCCCGATGATGCGGCAATGATCAGCGGCTTTGTGGTGAACAAGTTTCGGGGCGATCCGAGATTGTTCGATGACGGCGTCACCGAAATCGAGCAGCGAACCGGCTGGCCCTGCTTCGGGGTCGTCCCCTGGCTGTCGCATATGGCGGAGCTGCCTGCGGAAGACGCCGTGGCGCTGTCGCGCGCATCTGAAACGCGAAAGGCGGCCCTGAAAATCGCCGCGCCCATGCTGAGCCGTATAGCAAATTTCGACGATGCCGATCCGCTGAAACTCGAACCTGAGGTGGACTTTCACTGGACGCCGCCTGGCCAAGCCATCCCAAAAGACGCAGACGTCGTAATCGTCTTCGGGACGAAGTCGACCCTCGGCGATCTTGCGTTTTTGCGCGCTGAGGGCTGGGACCATGACATCATCGCCCATGCGCGCGCTGGCGGCCATGTGCTCGGCGTGTGCGGCGGGTATCAAATGCTCGGACAAACCATCGCCGACCCCCACGGTGTTGATGGCGCGCCAGGAGAGGCAAGCGGGCTCGGCCTTTTGGACGTTTCAACCGTCATGAGCGTCGATAAACGCGTCGCGCCGGCTCAAGGCGTCTCCGCGCTGAGCGGCGAGCCCCTCTCAGGCTATGAAATCCATATGGGCGAGACGAACGGGCCTGACTGCGCCCGCCCCTTCGCACTCATGGACGGCGCGGCGGAAGGCGCAAGAAGTGCCAACGGCAAGATCGAAGGAACATACGTGCACGGGGCATTCGCGAAAGATGGGTTCCGCCGCGCGTGGCTGCGCGCGATCGGGGCGAGCATCGACAGTCCTCTGAACTATGACGCCGAAGTGGAGCGCGCGCTGGACGCCATCGCAGACGGCGTCGAAGCCGCGGTTGATGTTGACGCCCTTTTTTCATGCGCACGGAGGCCGGGTTGGACGCCTCAACGCTCCTGAGCGGACCGTCCCTGATGACGCTCGCCTGGGCGATAGAGGCGTCCGCTGGATGGCCCGACTGGCTTTACGCGCGCATTCGGCATCCCGTCGTTTGGCTCGGGACTGTGATTTCCGCGTTGGAGAGCGCTTTCAACCGGGCGCACTGGCCCTCTTGGGCCCGTTACGTCGCGGGCGTCCTTACAACATTGAGTTCGGTGGGGCTCGCGGCGGGGATCGCCTACCTGCTGACCATCCTTATGCCGCAGAATGGGTGGGGGCTTGCGCTCGAAGCGCTCGCCGCGTCAAGCCTGATTGCGTCGCGAAGCCTGTACGCCCATGTGGCGGCGGTGTCCACGCCGCTTGCGCGCGCTGATATTCAAGGGGCGCGACGGGCGGTATCTCAGATCGTCGGGCGCAATCCCGATCAGCTGGATGCGTCGGCGATCGCCAGGGCTGGGCTTGAAAGCTTGGCGGAGAATGCGTCCGACGGTGTGACAGCCCCGCTTTTTTGGGGCGCGGTCTTTGGGCTGCCAGGCTTGGCGGCTTACAAAGCCATCAACACGCTCGATTCGATGATTGGCCACAAAAATGATCGCTATGCCGCCTTTGGAGGATTCGCCGCACGACTCGACGACGTCGCCAACCTCATTCCGGCGCGGCTGACCGGCGTTTTGATTGCGACCGTGAGCGGGCGTCCGTCCGCCTTCAGAGTTATGCTGCGCGACGCCCGTCATCACCGATCCCCCAATGCGGGCTGGCCTGAGGCCGCGATGGCTGGCGGCCTTGGCGTGCGCCTCTCCGGCCCCCGCGCCTATGGCGACACAGTAAGCGACGAACCCTGGCTAAACGGCGAGGCGCGCGACTGCAACGCCGCTGACGTGGCCGCTGGCTTGAAACTCTACGTACGCGCCATGTGGCTCGCCGCCTTTATTCTGACGTGCACGGCTCTTGGGTTGGCGCTATGAGGGAAGATCTCGTTCATGGCGGCGCGATTGACGCCATGCGCCGCGCCTTCCCGGACGCCCAAGAGCC
>JBCDJH010000065.1:0-8533 GCA_038747965.1 Pseudomonadota bacterium | reverse complement strand
TTTGTTCTAAGATTATCGGGGCAATGGTTTTCATTGGTTTTTGACGCGCCCCAGCCGCCCTAAAAACGACCTTGAGTGGGTTGTTGGAGCGACCCTAGAGCCTTTTGCGTCTGATGTAATTCAGTTCGAAGGCCGCAAACGGCTCTAAGTCTTTGCTGCGCGAATTGCGGACGCGAAACCGGTGATCCACTTGCGCTGCAATTCGCTCTAGGAGGCCTCTGGGCGCTCTTGCGACCATTGGTCGAACGCCGCCCATACGCCATCAGCGCCGTGCCATTCGCCCTTTGTCGCGCCCTTGGAGTACTCCGTCGCCCGCGCCTCGAAGAAGTTGGCGTGCTCAACCCCATTCAAAAGCTCGGCGAGCCAGGGAAGCGGATGGGCCTCAACGCCAAAAAGCGGCGGAAAGTCCAATTGGCCAAGGCGCCAATCAGCGACGTAGCGGATGTACGCCTTGATGTCGTCCGCCGTCATGCCTTCCACCGGGCCAAGCTCAAAGGCGAGATCGACAAATCGGTCTTCGAGGCCAACCACCGTGCGGCAGCACTCCATAATGTCGTCGCGAACAGCGGGCGTGAGGCAGCCCGTCTCCCGCGCGAAGGCGTGAAACAACTGGACCATGCCCTCGCAATGCAGGCTTTCATCGCGCACGGACCAAGACACGATCTGCCCCATGCCCTTCATTTTGTTGTGGCGCGGGAAATTCAAAAGCATCGCAAAGGACGCAAACAGCTGCAGCCCTTCCGTAAAGGCGCCGAACATGGCGAGCGTTCGCGCGATATCCGCATTCGTCTCGACGCCGAAACTCTGCATGAAGTCGTGCTTGGCGGCCATCTCTTCATACTGAAGAAATGCGGAAAACTCCGTCTCCGGCATACCGATCGTTTCAAGCAAAAGCGCGTAGGCGGCGATATGGATGGTTTCCATATTGGAGAAGGCCGACAGCATCATTTTAACTTCGGTCGGCTTAAAGACGCGGGCGTACCGCTCCATGTAGTTGTCGTTCACTTCCACATCGGACTGGGTGAAGAAGCGAAAAATCTGGGTGAGGAGGTTGCGCTCCGCATCGCTGAGGCGGTTCGCCCAATCCTTGCAGTCCTCGCCGAGAGGCACCTCCTCCGGCATCCAATGCACTTGCTGTTGGCGCTTCCAGTAATCGAACGCCCAGGGGTAGCGAAACGGCTTATAGGAGTAGGAAGGGGTGAGCAGCCCAGGGGTGGGCGCGCCGTCGATGGCGTCAAGCATGGAGCGTCTCGCTAGCGGTTGGGGGTTAGCTACCTCCAGACACTATATGTTGAGCGCGCTGACTCGCAAGGGAAGAATCTAAAACGCGAGCTGCAACCCCGTGGCGAGAAAGCTGTCGGGCTCTTCTTGGCCGTCGAACTCTTTCAGCCGGTAGACATAGTTGGCGGAAATCTGCACCCGGCCCCGCCGGCCGACAGCGCCAACATAGAGGTCGCCGGTGAGCGGTCGTTTATCGACCGAGAGCGAGCGGCGGAACGTGTTGCCATCGAGAAAGATATTGCGCACGACGCCCCGCGCCTCAGCCCCGGCGAAGAGATAGCCGTTCCATTTGCGCGTCGCCTCAAAGAACGGCGCGCCGGAGGCCCCCGGCCGCAGCCGCGGCGGCCCATAGTCGCCGGAAAGGTCGCCGCCCCAACGCACCGTCGCGCCGCCAGCGGCGTAAGTGAGCGCGTTGCCGAGACTGACGGTCGCATGGGGCTCGAAGGAGACTTGCCGCCGCCCGCCGCTCAAAGTGCGGATGCGCCGGCTGCGTTGCTCAAAGATAAACTGGAAGGCCGGCTCATCCCGCAACTGGTTGTCCCAGCCCCGCACCCTATCGATGCCGAACACCGAATGGGCGGTGTTCTGCGCCTCTTCGCCAAGAGCGCTCGGGCCAACAACGCCGAGATTGGCTTGCAACTTTGTCAGCCGCGCCGCGCCCCCAGAAGCGCCGGCCCCAACCGGCGCGGGACGCTCCAGATAAATCGCGGCGGTCGCATAGAGCCAGGCGGCGTAAGGATGTTGGTCCGGCAACGGCTCCGCCACGCCGGTGGCTTCAGGCGTGTATTGCTGCTGGCCGGCGCCCAGCTCCCAGCGCAAACGATCGCCGGCCGCGAGGAGCCCCGCCCCCTCCACCGCGCGGCGGAGCCACCGGGGCCCCCGATCGGCGCCGGAGACATAAGAGATCTGGATGCCGGTGGTGTAGTTATCATCCTCAAACAGGAAGACGTCGTTTTCAAAGATCGCGGAAAGGACGCCTGGGGCCTCCCCCTCGGCGGCGGCGTTGGACATCGGCGCGGCGAACGCGAGCGCCAAGGCCAGCCCCATCGCCAAACAGCGAAGACCGCCCATTGTCTCGCGGCGTATCGTCCCCATAAGCGTCCCCCAACCTCGCGCCGGAACTATGCGCGGGCGGAGGCGCGGGGAAAACCCGGCATCACAATATCCGCTCGATTTTTCAACGATGCCGTGAGCTGGGTCGACGCGAGGCCGCCGCCGGGCGATATGACAGGGCGCGTTAAAGAAAAGGATTTGATGATGCGAAGTTTGTTGGGCGTGCTCGCGGCGCTGACATTGATTGCGGCGGCCGGCTGGACGGCGCTCGCCGCGGGCGACAAACCGAAGCCGGCGCCCGCCCCGAACCTTGAGGGTTCCGCCACCGCCGTTTTCGCGGGCGGCTGCTTTTGGTGCGTTGAAGCCGACTTCGACAAGGTGGAGGGCGTTCTCGCCACCACATCCGGCTTCGCCGGCGGCGATGTGGCAAACCCGAGCTATCGCCAAGTCACCTTCGGCGACACCGGGCACTATGAGGTGGTGGAAGTCGCCTACGATCCCGACATCGTCTCCTACCGCACTCTTGTCGATTATTTCTGGCGGCATGTGGACCCGCTAGACGCGGGCGGCCAGTTCTGCGACCGGGGCGCGTCTTACCGGACCGCCGTATTCGTCGCGGGCGAGGCCCAGCGGGCGGACGCGGACGCCTCCAAGACAGCCGCTGAAACCGCGCTGGGCGAAAGCGTCGTCACCCCCATCCTCGACCTGGACGCCTTTTATCCGGCGGAGGAATACCACCAGGACTACTATAAAAAGAAACCCGTTCAGTACCGGTACTATCGCCTCCGCTGCGGCCGGGATGCGCGCGTGGCTGAGGTTTGGGGAAAATAGCGCTTTCCCAGTGTCTCAGCGCCGGTAAGCTAGCGGGCGTTCGGTGAGGACCGGATCTATAGTCAACGGAGGACGGCAATGGCGTTTTTGAGATGGCCCGCAATCTTCGCGCTTGGCGCCGGCGCCGCGCTCGCCAGCTGCGCCGGCCAGCCCGACTACCGGGCGGCGGAGAGCGAGCCCGCAACCGTCGCGGCGGTCGATCTGGAGCGCTATGCCGGGCGCTGGCGCGAAGTGGCGCGCTATCCCAATCGCTTTCAGAAGGGCTGCGTCTCGACGACGGCGACCTACCGGGTGATGGAGGACGGCCGGATCGCCGTTAAAAATGAGTGCCGCACGGACGATGGCGGCGTTGACGCGGCCGACGGCGTCGCCCGGGTGATCGAAGGCTCCGGCGGGGCGAAACTGAAAGTGCGCTTCGCGCCCGCTTGGGTTCCCTTCGCCGAGGGCGACTACTGGATTTTCCATCTGGAGGCGGACTATTCGGCCGCCCTCGTCGGCGATCCGGACGGGAAGTACCTATGGATCCTAGGCCGCGACGAACAGCTTGAGCCGCCCGTCCTTGAGCGCGTTTTGACGACCGCGACGCGCCTCGGCTTCGAAACGGACCCACTCCGCTTTGCAAAGGACCGTTAAGCCCGCCCCTCGCTCACTCAGCCAACACCCGCTCAAACAGGTGATCGACATGGGCGAGGTGGCGGCGTTCATCGAAGACGGCCGCGAGGTCGTCTGCTGACACGAGCGCTGTCACCTCAGCATCCTTTTGCAGCAGCTCCAAGAACGGCGCGTCGCCGCGCCAGGCGGCCATAGCGCTGCGCTGAACCATGGCGTAGGCGTCCTCGCGGGAGGCGCCTGCGGCCACCAACGCCAATAGCGCTTGCTGCGAATGCACCAGACCGCCGAGGCCATCCAGATTGGCCCGCATCCGCTCCGGATACACCACAAGCGTTTCAATCACGCCGGCCATCCGCTGAAGCGCGAAATCAAGCGTCGCCGTCGCGTCGGGCGCAATGGCGCGCTCGACGGAGGAATGGGAGATATCGCGCTCATGCCATAGCGCCACATTCTCCAAGGCCGGCGCCGCCGCCATGCGCACGAGGCGCGCGAGCCCCGTCAGATTCTCCGTCAACACCGGATTGCGCTTATGGGGCATGGCGGAGGAGCCCTTCTGGCCGGCGCCGAAATGCTCCTCCACTTCCAACACTTCCGTTCGCTGAAGATGGCGAATCTCAGTGGCGAGCCGCTCGATGGAACTTGCAACTACCGCCAATGCGCCGAAGAAAGCGGCGTGGCGATCCCGCGGGATCACTTGCGTTGAGACCGGCTCCACCGCTAAGCCGAGCTTCTGCGCCACATGGGCCTCCACCGACGGCGCGATGTGGGCGAAGACGCCGACGGCCCCGGAAATCGCGCAGGTGGCGATCTCCTTGCGGGCGGCCTCTAGCCGCTCTCGGCCGCGGCGAAACTCCGCATAGGCCGTTAGCAGTTTAACGCCGAACGTCAGCGGCTCGGCGTGAACGCCATGGCTGCGGCCAACGCAGATATCATGTTTGTGCTCTTCCGCCCGGGCACGCAGCGCCCCCAGCAGCCGGTCGGCGCCGGCGAGCAAGCAATCGCTCGCGCGGGCAAGCCGCACCGCGAGCGCCGTATCCAGAATATCCGATGACGTCATGCCAAGATGGATAAAGCGCGCCTCCGGCCCGACGATTTCGGCAAGATGGGTGAGGAACGCGATGACGTCGTGCTTCACGTCCTTCTCGATGGCGTTGATGCGGGCGACATCGAAAACAGCGCCCCGGCCCCGCTCCCAGATTGTCGCGGCGGCCTCGCGCGGGATGACCCCAAGCTCCGCCTGGGCGTCGCAGGCGTGCGCCTCAATCTCGAACCAAATGCGGAACTTGGTTTCGTCAGACCACAGCTCTTGAAGTTCGGGGCGGGTGTAGCGGGGGATCATAGCGCGGCTTCCGTTGAGGGCGACGCGCCCCTCTTACCAGCGCGCGCCGTTTGTCGCCATGGTTGTCGCCGGGGGGGAGGGTTGGCGCGGGAGGGAGGCCGAAGGCGGCCCTCCTCATCGGGTGCAAAGAAGCGCGCCCTTTTCGTTGAGGCCGTTTAAGCGGTGCGCGTCGAGGGCGAGGTCCGCATCCAGTTGGGCGAGCGCGGCGGCCCAAACGGGCGTCTCCGGCAAGGCGGCGGCGATGAGGGCGACGTCCCGCTCCGGCGAGGGGCGGCGCACCTGTAAAGGGCACCGGCCCAACATGCAGCCTTCCACGTCTTCAAGCGCTCGGCCTGTGGCCATGGCGGCGTCGCGCAGCAGCAACTGCTGCGCCAGGAGGTTGCGGTACTCAGCATAAAGCGGGGAGCGGCGGAAGGCCGCCTCAAGCGGGCGCCGTTCCAAGGTGGCGCTGGGTTCGGTGAGCGCGGCCGCCCGGCGGCGCTCCGCAGCCGGGCGCCAATTCGGAATGAACGCGTTGAGGGAGCCTTGCAGCGAGTCGATCGTCTCAACGCGATCCTGCAGGGCTTGCCGCTTCGCCTCGGCGCCATTGAGGCCCGCGGCCCGCGCCAGCGCCGCCTGAAGCGTGCGCACATCCTCCGCCAGCGCCCCCACCCCGTCGCCGGTGATGGGCGCGCGCCGTGGGTCGAGCGCGCGCAGGTCCGGCGACAAGGCGGAAAGCCCGCCGCCGACTTCGCCGCGCACCCCGCCCAACGGCGCCTGATAGGCGCTCGCCGTTTCGAGATACTCCGCGGCCGGCTGCAGTTTATCGCGGAGCCGCTGCATCGCCTGGTCGGGCGCGTCTGGAAACACGCGCTGGTCCCATAGGGTGGCGCGGTACTCAGCGGCGAACGCGGCCAAATCCATCAAGGTGAGGCCAATCGCTTGATAGTGGGCTTCCTCCGCGAAAACGGCGAGCGCCGCGGCGAGGCCAGCGATGCTGAGGCCCGCCTCGCCATAAGCGCCCTCCAAAAGCGCCGCCTGTTCGGAGCGCGCGGCTTGGATCGCGGCGTCAGCGGCGCCAAGGCGCGCAGCGGCGTCCGTTAGAGCCTGGAGAGCGGCTTTGGGCCCGGCGCAGTTTGACTTGGCGCAATCGTCGACCTGACAGCCCCGGGCTGTTCCGCCGGCGCGCGCAGCCTCGGAGATAAGGCGAATGGGCGTCGCGCCTTCTTCGAGGCCGAGGGCGCCTGGGCGCGCGCCGCCCCAATCGACGCCTAAGAGTTTGGCGAGCAGCGCGACTTCAGAGCGCCCCCCGCCATCGGAGGGCGAGGCGCCGCGGGTCTGCGTCTTCCCATTCAAATCTTCATCGCAGGTGAGCCGCGCGAGGGCTGTGCGGCTGCCCGCGAGGGCCGCCTCCAAAGGCTCGTCGAAACGCCGCGGCGCGCGCGGATCGGCGGCGGTCTGAAAATCCATCAAAGCGAACAACTGCGACGCCGCGCTTTTCGGCCCACGATGGAGCCCCCGCGCGACATTGAAAATTGACCGCGCGCACTGGCCGTTCGCCGCGCGCGCCTGCCAATCCGCCTGGACCGCGCCTTCGATCGTTGTCGCAATTTGGGTTCGTCGCGCGGCCCCCGCCCTTGGCGGCAAGGCGATATAGCGCGTCCATTGCGCGATGAGGTCGGCGGCGCCCGCCATCTCAGCCGGCGCGGCGCGCCGCTGGGCGGAGACAGCGCGCGCATAGGTGGCGATCGCCGCTGGCGCAAGGTTCTCGCGCCATGTCGCCTCGCCGTTCAGCCACCGGCCGCGCGCGTCGCGCAGATAAACAAGCTCGGCCGACAGCCAAGCGGCCGCGCCGCCTGGGTCGAGGGCCGATAGGATGGACGGCGTCGCCGCCCTCGCACGCGCAATTTTAGAGAGCGCCGCGCCGTAGAAACTCGCAGCGCTCGGCTCCGCTCCGCCGTCCACATGGCGACTAAAGCCGGCGACCAACCCCTCCAAGGCCGCAGCGCATGACACCTGAGAGGGCCGGGCCGAAGCTTGAACCACCACGTCGTCGCGGCATGCGGCGTCAAAACGCCGGCTCAGCGCGGCCGGGGCCAGGGCCTCTTGGGCGAGCGCAAAGCGCGTACGCACGTCCTCTTCGAAGGCGGCGTAGTCTGCAAGAAGGGTTTCAGCGAGCCGCCCCACCTCCGACGCGGGGATCGCGGAGACAGCCGTCGGGCCTTGCAGCGCCTGGGCCCCGCCGCGAAGCTGCGGCGAGCCCGATTGGGCGTGCGCCAGCGCGACCGGGGCCCCCGCCTGAAGCGCTGCACCTGCGCAGACAAGCAGCGCTCGCCAACATTGTGATTTTCTCCGCCGCGCCATGGAGCAACGCTCTCGCCGTTTGGTTAACAGGCGATTACCCATCGCCTCGCGCATGGAGACCGTATGCGACTCAAGCTCACAGAAGCCCAAGCGATTTGAAGCTCGCATGCTCGCCAGCCCCGATAATCAAATGGTCATGCACCGCGACGCCGAGCGCCTTCGCCGCTTCGATAATCGTCTGCGTCATTGCGATATCCGCCTTTGAGGGCGTGCAGTCGCCGCTCGGATGATTGTGCGCCAAGATGATTGAAGACGCCCCAACCTCCAAAGCGCGCTTCACTACTTCTCTCGGATAAACCGGCGTGTGGTTGATGGTTCCACGCTGCAGCACTTCATCGGCGATCAATCGGTTTTTGTTGTCCAGAAAAAAGACGCGAAACTCCTCAACGCGCCCGTAGGACATGGTGGCCCGGCAATAGTCCAAAAGCGCGGTCCAGGAGGACAGGACCGGACGATCGCGAATGGCGCCGCGCATCAAAGCCTCGGCCGCGGCCGCGACGATTTTCAGCTCCGTCGCGACGTTTTCCGAAACGCCAGCGGTCTTTTGGAGGAGCGCCGCATCCGCGCCCAGAACGCCCCCAAGCCCGTCGAACTCAGCCATCAAGCGCTTGGCGAGGGGCTTCACATCGCGCCGCGGGATCGCCCGGAAGAGGAGCAGCTCCAACAATTCATAGTCATGCAGCGCGCCGGGCCCGGCCGTCCGAAACTTCTCCCGCAGCCTTTCGCGGTGCCCCGCCGCGTGGTTGTCCTCAACCCGCTGCGCCGGCTTTGAGCCGGTCACGCCGTCGCCGGCTCCAGAGTTTGGGCCGCAACATCATAGGGCGGCCGATCGAGGCCTTTCGGCGACAGCGTGAACACCTCAGCGCCGTCGGCCGTGACGCCAATCGAATGCTCAAACTGCGCAGACAATGACCGGTCGCGCGTCACAGCCGTCCAACCGTCGCGCAGAACCTTCACGCCCGGCCGGCCCGCGTTCACCATCGGCTCGATCGTAAACGTCATGCCCTCCACGAGCCGCACGCCCTGCCCCGGCTCGCCAAAATGCAGAATGTTGGGCGGCGAATGAAAGGCGAG